>JACRCG010000332.1 GCA_016219145.1 Deltaproteobacteria bacterium
CTTCATACTCGGTGTATTTCTTGGCGCTGCCACGGACTTTGTCGGCCGGGTACTTCTTTTCATTTATCAATATCTTGCGTTCAACAGAATCATACAGGTTGATTTCGAGCTTGTCGGAGATTCTGACCAGGTAAATCAGGATATCGGCCAGCTCTTCCTCAACCGCCTGGCGGGTCTTTTCGGCCAGGATATGGCTCTGGCGGCCGTCAACCCACTGAAAATGCTCGATCAGCTCAGCCGCCTCGGCAATCAGGGCCATGGAGAGGTTCTTGGGAGTGTGGTACTGGTCCCAGTCGCGCTCCTTCGCAAACTCACGGAGACGGTCGCGGAGCGATTCCAATGAATTGATCGGCAGGTTAGGATTCATGCAATTCTCCTGAACTCAGTTAATCGCCATTCTCGAAAAAACGTATAAAAACAGATAATTGAAAGATCTATCGCCATTAAAGCCTGCCGGAGTTGCCCATTGCTAGTGTTTCTGGCTGACATAACATACAAAATAATGAAAAAAAGAAAAGTAAAAACCGCTATTTCAGGCAGATTCCTTTACTTGGGAGGGTGAGTGTCATATAAAAGCATCATTTGAAATCATCCGGGAACCGGAGCATGCCTATGACCAAACACCCGGCATTGAAACACCAGCCCCGAGGACTCAAGGTCCTTTATGAGGATCGGGATGTGATCGTGGTGGAAAAACCGTCCGGTTTGCTGACTATCGGTACGGATCGGGACAAATTGCGAACGGTCCACTCCATATTGAATGACTATGTGCGCAAGGGTGATCCGCGCTCACGAAACCGGATATATATTGTTCATCGTCTGGACCGCGAGACCTCCGGCATTCTGGTTCTTGCCAAGAGTGAGCCGGTCAAGCTGTCTCTGCAGGAAAAGTGGCAGGAGACCGACAAGCGCTACCTGACGGTTGTGCATGGGATACTTGAGCCGAAAGCCGGCACGATCAGCAGCCATCTGGCCGAAAACAGCGCCTTTACGGTCTACTCCACACCGGACGCTACGCTGGGAAAATTGTCCCGTACCGAGTATACTGTTCTTAAAGAAGCCAGAGGATTCACGCTGCTGGAAATTCATCTGCTTACCGGCCGCAAGCACCAGATACGGGTGCATCTGTCTGAAAAGGGGCATCCGGTGGCGGGGGACAAAAGATACGGGAAGGGAAATGACGGTTTTGGCACTTTGGCGCTGCATGCCAGGTCACTCTCCTTTAACCATCCCGTTAGCGGCACGCGAATGAGTTTTGAAACCGGCCTGCCTGATTTTGTTACTCGACTGTTCGGGAAAATTGAAAATGAGAGGCTGTCATGACAGATCAAGCGGTTACAGTAGCCGCAGACGCGGTATGTTCCTGCGGTGAGATGCATAAAGGGCACATCTGCTGGCTGACGAATATGGGGCTGCTGAGCGAGGTGTACCACCTGAGCTGCACTCCGACGGTATCGTGCCTGAAGTGCGGCGCCAAAGCCAACTTGCCGCACAATGTCTGTTTCCCGGATTCTTCCGTACCATAGACCTGAACCGCACTGTAGGCCGTCAACTGATTACTCCGTACTCTTTCTGAACAGCACTCTGGCGGTTGGCATGTCGCCGGAGAAGCTCTCCTCGGCGAACAGGATATCTCCCGGGTACGCCTCGAATATCCTTACCAATTCCCCTTTTCTCAGAAAATAATCCGGATTGTGGGATGCCAGCAGTTGCGGCGATTCCAGGATGGTGTCGAACAGCAGCAGCCCCCCCGGTGCGAGCGCCTGCAGCTCCGCCGGAATCAGGCTGCGCAGCAGGAAGTTGAAGTTCAGTATCAGGTCGTATGTTTCGGCAAGACAGTAGCCATCGAGGTTTACCTGCTTGAAATCAACCTGGACTCCGGCAGCCTCGGCACGTTTCACCCCTTTCGAAAGCCCCACATCCGATATGTCGAGCCCGGTCACCTGAAAGCCGTTTTGCGCCAGAAATACGCTGTTTCTCCCCTCGCCACAGGCTATATCCAGAGCTCTGGCCCCCGGAGCAAGCAGCTTTATCCGATCAATTTCCCTGGACAGAAATGGCGATGGCCGCGTACCAAGAAAGGAATCTTCCGATGCAAAGCGCTTGTTCCATTTGATCCTGTCTGCTTCCACACAAACTCCTGTCGAACCGGATTGCGGTATCGGCACTCTATTTCAAAGTTAATAGGTCATGCAGGCGGCATTCAGGATGCCGATTGAAATAGAGCAAAATGCCAGCAATGTAGCTGCGGCGGTGTGGTTGTTCTCTATCTCCCGCACCAATTCCTTCAAAAATATGCGAACTGCGCCAAAAACCGAAAACTGTACCAGCATGGCGATGACGGCCCAGATCAGCATGTCGATAAAGCCGACACTGTGGGTAATAGCGCTATAGAGCGGCAGGACGAAGCCGGTCAACGCACCGCCAAAACTGATCGCCGCCGCCGTATTTCCACTGCGGATCAACTTTAACTCATCATAGGGCGTTATTTTGCAGTAGACCATGCAGAAGACGGCTACAAAGCCGACAGCGGCGGCAAAGTAGGCGCAGAAGCCAAGAAGACCGGACAGCGAAGCAAGCAGAGAGCTGTTCATTTTGTACACCTCCAGCGGTAAGTATTATCGAAACAGATGCGGCACAAAGCGGCTGTTGTTAGTAGTGACTTCCGAACGATCCTCCCGGATTCCGATGCCGGCCGGTTCTCCGCAAATCAGCCAGGAACCGATCACCGGATAGTTCCCGTCAAATGCAGGCATTGCGGCCAGTTCCTGATAGATGGTTCCCTTCCCGGCGTAACTGCCTTCGTGCCCGGTTATCAGCCCGTTGCGGTGAACATTGATGTTGGCGCCTTCCCTGGACAAAAATGGTTTGGAGACGAAATTGTCGCGGAAGTGATCAGCATCGAAGCTGGCTTCCAACAGGTTGGGATGCCGGGGGTTCAGTTCCCACAGAATCGGAAGAATGGCCTTGTTGCTGAGGATCATCTTCCAGGCCGGTTCTATCAGTGTCAGGCCGCTTTTTTCCAGATATCTGCCAAAATACTCACTCATCAGCCATTCCCAGGGGTAGAGCTTGAACATGCTCCCGACGACATTGTCGTCACTGTCCAGATACTGCGAGTTGAGCGAGTCATAACCGATATCTTCCATAAAGGCCTGCTCAGTCTGCAAACCGGCCTGAAGGGCAGTGTCGCGCAGATACTCCAGATTGCCCAGATCTTCGGCAGAATCCTTGACGCAACTGAAATAAAGCGTTCCGTTGATATATTGCGTGAGCTCCTGCCAGCCGGAAATCAGTTTCTCATGGATCGAATTGAATTGATCCGCGTCCGGAAAACGCTCTTTAAGCCAGAACCACTGGATCACACCGGCCTCCAGAAGGGCGGTGGGGGTGTCGGCGTTGTACTCCAGCATTTTGGGAGGTGAGTGGCCGTCGTAAACCAGATCAAAGCGTCCCAGAATGGAAGGTTCATCGTTTTCCCAGGAGCGCTCGATCAGCGGCACTGCCATGGGGGGTATCTGAAGTCTGTCATACAGTCTGTTGGTGATGACATGTTCAGCGGCGGCCAGGCACATTTCATGAAGCTCGCCGGTGGCCGCCTCAAGTTCGTCGATTTCGGAGGAGGAAAAAGAGTAGTAGGCCGTCTCATCCCAGTAGACTTCTCCATCAATGGTGTGAAAAGTCATGCCGTACGCTTCGACTTTTGCCTGCCAGCCTATCCGGGGGGGAGTGATAATGCGCTGCATTGATCAGGAGCCTCCCGATGAGTGGAAGTGTCCCAGACTGCCGAAGCCGCCCCGTGATACGCTCATGTTGCGGATGGCGCGAGATCCCTGGCCGCCGCTGAAAACGGTGCCGGATCGGTACCAGGGACCGTAGTAATAATGGGCGTTGGGGCGGTAGTGGGTGCTTTCCTTGCCGATTTCCTCGCATTTTTGCGGATCATTGTTCCAGTCGTCCAGGCAGTCCTGCTTGTTGGTGTAAACGTGGCGTTCCTCTTTTTTACTGCAACCTGTTATCGCCAGAGTCCCGATCAGGGCGAGCGTGATATGGAGGGTGCATCGTCGTCGCATTGTTCACTCCGTTGAAGCCAAAATAAGGCATCTGCTGCCTGAAAAATGACAGGCATAAATGTACCTGCAATTCAGGCAAAGTCAATAACTCAAAGGTGGTTTTTTTCAAATATTCAGTGCAACGGTCGGGAGTGTTGCAAATATAAAACTTCCTGATTAAAGGGGTAGATTTGCACAGGCCTCAAAAAGAGAGATAACTTTGACAATATTCAATAATTTTGGTACGGTCCTGCGTTAAGTTTTGCATATGTACTGACATTTACTTTGTCGAGGTTGCTGAATAAACTGTAAAGGGGGATATTTTGAAATATATCTGGTACCTGATATCACTTGCGGCCAGTGCAGCTGTATTCATAGCATATTATACGACCGTTCCACATCCGCTTGACAAAGATATTGTCATCTCCATCAATCAGAAAAATATTACCCGTGAAGAGTTTAATGCCCGCCTGGCCTCTGTTCATAACCCAGACCGTCAGGAATTTATTAATTCCTTGGTCGTCAGGGAGCTTATGATTCAGGCTGCCGAAAAAGAGGGGATTGACAAGAATGAAGCTTTCCGCAGATCCATACAGGAGTACTACTGTTAGCGGGCGTGCAATAATGACCCACTTTTAGGGTAAATGGGCGTCGAAAATTGACCCACCTCAGCATCTTCCTCCATGCTCTCTGAATTATCAGAGAGAGGAGACACCGAAAGGAGATGCTGATCGTGGAAACCATTCGTAAGATCCGTTGTGCCTATGAGAGGGACAAGAAGTCCATCCGGCAGATTGCCAGAGACTTCAATCTGGCTCGCAACACCGTCAAAAAGATGCTTAAGCAAGGCATCATTGACCAGCAGTACATCCGTAAAGAACAACCCCTTCCCAGGCTTGGCCCGTATCAGAAATTTTTATCAGAGCGCCTTTCTTCCGACAGCACCAAACCCAAGCGGGAACAGCGCACCGCGCAGGTACTCTTTGAAGAGCTTCAGCGCCAGGGTTATGCGGGCGGCTATGACAGCGTCAAGCGCTTTGTGCGCAAATGGCGTGACCGTCAAGAAGGCAAACAGGTTGCCGCCTACATTCCGCAGGCCTTTGATCCCGGCGAATCGTTCCAATTTGACTGGAGCCATGAGTTGGTGGAACTTGGCGGTGAGTTGGTTCGTGTTCGTGTTGCCCACTTCAGGCTTTCCTGGAGTCGGATGCCGTTCTGTGTCGCCTATACCCGCGAAGGACTTGAGATGGTTCTGGATGCCCATGTCCGCGCCTTTGAGTTCTTCGGAGGCAGCTGCAGAAAAGGCATCTATGACAACCTGAAGACCGTTGTGACCAAGGTGCTTCTAGGCAAAGAGCGCACCTTCAACCGCCGCTTTTTGAATCTGGCCTCCCACTACCTGTTTGAACCGGTGGCCTGTACACCGGCGGCGGGTTGGGAGAAGGGTCAGGTTGAGAATCAGGTTCGCTTTATCCGCAACCGCCTCTTTGTTCCCCGCCTCAAGTTCGCGGACATTGAGGAACTGAACAGATGGCTTTCGGATCGCTGCCGCACCCTGGCCGCCGGACACAAACATCCGGAGTACAAAGAAAGAACCGTTGCCGAGTGCTTTGCCGAAGAGCAGAAGCAGCTGTTGGTCACAGTTTCACCGTTTGATGGCTACAAAGAAGTGCCGGCCCGTGTTACCACGACCGCACTGGTGGCCTACGACAACAACCGCTACAGCGTCAATGCAAAAGCTGTCGGCAGAACAGCCATGGTCAGGGCGTACGCCACCCGGATTATCATCGTCCATGATGGCAATGTTATTGGCGTTCACAAACGCGAGTTCAAACGGGATCAGGTCATCTACGATCCCTGGCACTATCTGGAAATCCTGAAGCGCAAACCGGGAGCGCTACGCAACGGCGCCCCGTTCAAAGAGTGGAACCTGCCGCAGCCTCTCACCGAGATGCGGTACCTGTTGAGTCGTAAATCAGACGGCGACCGTCAGTTCGTCGGCATTCTGAGCGTCATCGCCATCTACGGACTTGAAGAGGTAGCTGCTGCATGTTCCGAAGCCATTGCGGGTGGTGCCGCCAGCAGGGATGTGGTGTTCAATATCCTCACCCGCAACCTTGATGAACCCGCTGTTGCGGCATGCGAGATACCGCCGCATCTGCCGGAAATCAAAGCTTTGCCCCATGCCGATTGTAACCGCTATGACGAACTCCTTTCGGGAGGTGCCTATGTTGCGGGATAAGATAATGGGCGCCATGAACAGATTGAGTCTGCATGGCATGAAGAGTGTCTTTGATGAAGTGCTGGCTACTGGGATCAGACAGCGGGCAACTCCGGAGAAAATAATCCTGGACCTGCTTGAGGTGGAACTGGGGGAGCGAACTGCCCGAAGCATCCGTTACCGCCTCGGCCTTGCCAGGTTTCCGGTGGACAAGGATCTTGACCACTTCGACTTCAGTGCATCGCCAATCAACGAACAACAAGTCCGTTCGCTGCATCAGGGGCACTTTATCCAAACCGGTAGCAATATAATTCTGATCGGTGGGACTGGAACCGGCAAGAGTCATCTGGCAATATCAATTGCCCGTCAAGTCATTAAAGACGGGAAACGCGGGCGTTTCTTCAACGTAGTCGATCTGGTCAATCAGCTTGAACAGGAGAAAATGGCGGGTAAAGGAGGAAAGCTGGCAGAGAGTCTCTGCCGGCTCGATCTTGTGGTACTTGATGAACTGGGCTATCTGCCGTTCTCCAAGAATGGCGGTCAACTCCTGTTCCATCTGGTCTCAAAGCTTTACGAACGGACACCACTGATCATCACTACAAACCTGATCTTCGGCGAATGGCCGCAGGTGTTCGGAGACAACAAGATGACCACGGCACTTCTGGACAGAGTTACACATCACTGCGAGATCATAGAAACCGGAAATGAAAGCTGGAGAATCAGAACCAGAAACTCAGACAAAAACTAACCGCTGGGGTGGGTCAAAATTGGACGCCTATGGTGGGTCAAAATTCAAAGCCCGTTGACACCTTGAAATCAAAGCAAGTAAAATCATAAATCTGTTTCTTATTATTGACATTCAAGTCTTATTGCATATAATGAGCAACATTATGCCAGCTAAGTCACCTATAATCGCCAGTAATACAGCAGAGCATCTGATAGTCATAGGTCAGCAGATTCGTGTCCATCGCAAGGCACTACGGATCAGCGCCACTACGGCAGCAGAAGCTGCAGGCATGTCACGGGTTACATTGCACCGTATCGAAAAAGGAGAACCGGCCGTGACCATGGGTAGTTACATTAATGTCATGGCTGTGCTGGGCTTGGATTTCGGACTGGTTACGCCTGCAGAGTCGATCGAATCGCATCGTGCAGTGGACCGGGAAGGCTGGATACCGGCACGTATTCACCTGAGGGACTATCCGCAGCTTAAGCAACTCGCCTGGCAGGTGCAAGGCGCAGATACTTTATCCCCAAAAGAGGCTTGGGACATCTACGAGCGCAATTGGCGACATTTGGATGAACAGGCTCTTGGGGTACACGAGCAACAGCTGATAGATGCGTTGCGATTGGCCTTTTGGGGGGGGCGATAGCCATGTTTGAGCGCCCACTCCACCAACGTATTGCTCAGGTTCTCGGCTCCTTGAACGGAACTCTACTGAAAGAGCATAGCTGTTTGTTCGGTGGCGGAACGGTAATTGCGCTCCGTTTCGGCGAATATCGCGAGTCAGTTGACATCGACTTTCTTCTGTCAGATATGACCCACTATCGAAGCTTGCGTCAATTACTGAAGGGCAGTGATGGTATTAACGCCATCTTACTGCCAGGGCAGCCATCCTTGGTTCAGGCACGCGACATCAGGGTTGATCAATATGGCATCAGAACAATGCTTTCGGTGGCCGGGCAAGCCATCAAATTTGAGATTATACTGGAAGGTCGCATTGAACTGACCAAGCCAACAACGAAAGACGTGGTCTGCGGCATTTCCACCCTAACGGTCCTGGACATGGTGGCGAGCAAGCTTTTAGCTAACTCCGATCGCTGGGCTGATGACGGGGTTTTTAGTCGGGACCTGATTGATCTGGCCATGATGCAGCCCAAATTGCCCTTGTTGCGCCAGGCCATCACTAAAACCAAGGCTGCTTATGGGCAAGCAATCAGCGTTGATCTAGTGAAAGCCATTTACCAGCTTCAACAGCGTCAGGGATGGCTCGAGCGCTGCATGCAGGCGATGGCCATGACACTACCGAAAGCACTGGTTTGGCAGCGGGTGCGCAATTTGCGCAAGACTTTGTCGGCGTGTGAACCTGAGCAGGCTATTTAAACCAAGGAATTATGATTTTGTCCTGCCTTGTCAGTGTGTGTCTGTGGCAAGAAAAGGTCGTCAGTTACGAAGAGCTGTTCCGGGAGCTGGTGGCGGGGAAGTATGCGTGGCTTTAAAGGCAATTATGAATTTTGAATGGTGGATTTTGAATTAAAGGCTTGTGCATAGTCTTGTGAAATCATGAGGTAATTGTGTGTTAGCAATCACTAAAACACCATCATTTATAGCCATACTGAGGCGATGAAAGGGTGAGGGTCGATTGATACCTGTGAAATAAATTTCTTGAAAATACGTCTTCCAAAGGATACATTAATGGCATGACCGATTTACCTTACCGTCTTGAATATTATCTTGAAGATGATGGCAGTGCACCGTTCACGGTATGGTTATCGAACCTTCGAGACCGCTGTGCACATGCCAGAATCAGTGCGAGACTTAACCGCGTGAAGCTTGGTAATTTCGGCATTGTTAAAGCCCTGGGTGACGGGGTGATTGAATTGAAAATTGATTATGGCCCGGGCTATCGTGTCTATTATGCAATGAGCGGTAAGACGGTTGTGCTTCTTCTAATCGGTGGCGATAAATCGACCCAGAATCAAGACATCAAAGTTGCTAAGGCGTATTGGAATCGCCAACAGAGAGGATAATTAATATGACACGCAAAACAGGAAACTATGACGAGTATCATCTTGAATGGCTGAAAGACCCCGAAAATGCTGCTGCATTTATCAATGCCGTGATAGAAGACAGCGACAGAGAGGCTTTCCTACTTGCGTTGAAAGACGTGGCGCATGCACAAGGGGGTATGACAGCCATTGCGGAAAAGACGCACGTCAGTCGTTCGAGCCTCTATAAAACATTATCAAAGCGTGGGAATCCGGAATTCAGCAGCATTTCAAAGTTGTTGTATGGCATGGGTCTTCGTTTAACGGTTGAACCGCGTATACAGACGCATGGGACAGCATAGGCGGGAGTCCCCTTTTGGCGAGTTGTTCTGGTGACATGAAGATGATTTATAGGGGGGCGCGGGGAAATCAGTTTAGCCACGGACGCACACCGACAGAAGCTTGACGGTAAGTCTTGCAGTTCCGGGAGCTGTGTGAATTGATCCCGTTTTGATTTATTCTCTTGTCATGACAATGTACGTACGCTACAATTGCGGCATTCCTGATGGAGGTGAATTCTATGTCAACGGTAGCAATCCCGAAAACTGAAAGAATTGATGTTCGTGCCAATGTAAATGTAAAACAGTTGTTACAGGATGCAGCGCGTACCTGTCATAAGAGCGTGAGTGAATTTCTGCTGGATGCCGGAATAACTGCAGCAAATCAGACGCTTGCTGATCGTCGCCGCTTTGAACTGGGTGATGCGGAATGGCAGCTATTCCAAAAAGCTCTTGATAGACCAGTGCAGCCTGCTCACCCTCGGATAAAAACCTTGTTGCTTGAGCCGGGAGTGCTGGATTGAAAGCCGTTTCCCGCTATGAATCAATCCGCAAGATTGAACTGACCGACAATGTTGCCTCGTTTGACTGCGGTCATGCGGCTTTGAATCAGTTCCTGCAACGTTTTGCTATGGTGAACCAAAAGGCGAACAGTGCTCAAACGTATGTGTGCTGCGAACGTGAAACCGGTTTGGTAGCCGGATTTTATAGTCTGGTGGTTGGCAGCGTCGAACCATCAGCTGCTGCCAGTCGTGTTGTCAAGGGACTGGCCCGTCACCCGGTGCCGGTGATGATTTTAGCGCGGTTGGCAATTAGTAAGAACCATCAAAACGCCGGTCTTGGTCGCGCATTGCTCAAAGATGCCTTGCTGAGAACACTCCAAGCCGCCGGTATTGCCGGTATTCGAGCTGTTCTGGTACATGCCAAAGATGATGCTGCCCGAAACTGGTATCTGCAATGGGGATTCGAGCCCAGCCCTACTGACCCGTATCACCTCTTTCTGTTAATAAAAGATCTGATTAAGCTCATTACGCCCGAGGATGCTTAAATTGAATGATTGGTTACTCGCAAAAAGAGTTGAAACTGAATTTAACCCAGAAAAAGCATTTATCGCAGAGGACGCGGAGGAACGCTGAGTAAAATCAATCAGTTAACTTATTAAAGCGTTTCACCATTTTGGAGACTTCAGTATTTCCAATAACTATCGGTTTTATCTGCGAAACTCTGCGTCCTGCGGTGAAACTGCCGTTTATAGGTTTAATGGACATTTTTGTATTTATCACAAAAATCGAGATAAAATTATGAAGTTGTCACAGCTTTTTCCGGTTGTATAGTCATTTTTAAACCCATACCGTGGAGAATGGAGAGCAGGTTAGATAAGCCAGGATTACCACGTGTCGAAAGCATGCGGTACAGACTCTCTCTCTTTACATGTGCTTTTTCGGCAACAGCGGACAACAGTTATTGAGTTGTTGCGCAACGTTGAAAAAATAGCCGTTAACACTGTTGTGCTTGGTGAGTTGCTTGCCGGTTTCAAGGGTGGTATTCGAGAAGTGGCAAACCGTAAGGAGCTTGACCAGTTTCTTGATTCACCCCGTGTTGAGATGCTTCCACTTGATGAATCAAGCGCTGAATATTTTGCAATGATATTTAATGGTCTTAAGCAGGTTGGGAAGCCTATTCCCACTAATGATATCTGGATTGCGGCGTCGGCAATGCAGCATGGACGCACTTTAGCAACTCTTGACAGCCACTTCTCATATATTGCCGGGCTTTCTCTACACCCGGCCCTGGAAAGGATACAGCCATGACAACCATGACATTACGTGGCATTGATGAGCCTCTTTCACAGGCACTTAAAGAATTGGCCCATAGTCAGGGTGTGAGTCTCAACGCCCTGGCTCTGCGCCTGATCCGTGAGGCAACAGGAGTGGAAAAGCGCAAAAGGACTTTGGTGTATCATGACCTCGACTCACTTGCCGGTACGTGGAGTGATAATGATGAGCTTGAATTCAAGAATGCTACCCTTTCTCTTGAAGCTATTGATGGTGATATGTGGAAAAACTAGAGGCCAATATGGTATAGGCACCTTTTTTACGATCTTATGCGTATCCTGATCTACGGTCTTAACTTTTTTCCCGAACTCGCCGTTATCGGCAAAAACACTGGTGAAATGGCACCATGGAAGGTACAACGTGGCCATGAGGTGTCGCTCTAAACTTTCTGGCGCCATTATTACGCTATGAAATATCGGTACTAATATCCGAATTATCATGTTATATTACCTCTATGATTCCACGACCCACACATCTCCGGCTACTTGCTGACAAGCTGGCCGATTTCCCGATTGTCGCCATCCTTGGGCCTCGCCAGGTTGGCAAGACTACTATGGCACGCCAGCTGGCAACACAATGGCAGGGCCCTGTCAGGTATTTTGATCTGGAAGATCCTGATGACCAGGCCCGTCTTACTGACCCCGCTTTTGTTCTCCGGCCGCTTACCGGCCTTGTTGTAATTGATGAAATCCAGACCCGCCCGGATCTTTTCCCGCTGTTGCGGGTACTGGCAGATCGTCAGGATATGCCGGCCCGTTTTCTGCTGCTGGGCAGTGCTGCACCAGAACTGATGCGTCATGCCGCAGAGTCTTTGGCGGGAAGAGTCGTATTCCATGAGTTGGAAGGACTGGCGCTGGATGAAATCATCCCTGGTAAACCTGAAGTCAGTGCCGTGGATGAGCGTTGGTTACGGGGCGGTTTTCCCCTTGCGCTGCTTGCAAAAAGCCTGTCCGGCAGTCGAGAGTGGCGTGACTCTTTCATTCGTACCTATCTGGAACGCGACCTTCCGCAATTGGGTATCACTCTCCCGGCTCTTACTCTGCGGCGCTTCTGGACTATGCTTGCTCATTACCACGGACAAACCTGGAACGGCAGCGAGCTGGCACGGGCGTTAGGTGTGAGTGACAAGACGGTTTCCCGCTATCTTGATATTCTGGAGGGGACGTATATGGCCTTTCGGCTTGCTCCCTGGCATACGAATCTTGGCAAGCGCGAGGTCAAGGCTCCGAAGGTGTATCTTGCTGACTCCGGTATTCTTCATAGCCTGCTGGGTGTGGGTGATCAAAATTCTCTGCTGGCTCACCCGAAGTGTGGCGCCTCATGGGAGGGTTTCATAATCCGTGAAGTTATCCGTAGTACCGGTGCAAGGCGTGGAGAGGCGTTTTTCTGGGGTGTGCATACCGGTGCCGAGTTGGATTTGTTGATTCAACAGGATGGCCGTCGCTTGGGGTTTGAAATCAAGTTGACGAGCTCCCCCAAGGTAACGCCATCGATGCGATCGGCGTATGAAGTGCTTGGACTGGATAAACTGTTTGTGATTTGTCACGGAGCAGGTGACCCCTGGCCATTGGCCGAAGGTATCATTGCGGTTCCTGCCATGTGTCTGGGGAATGCAGGGTGCTTTGAATGCTGATGATGAAAGAAGAGAGAGTTCTGGTGAATCGCGTACACGGTAGTTCAGCTCATGTATCATCACCGCCGTGAAACGCATATTATCTCTCTACATAATCCGCGAAATTGCCTCGCTCTTCCTGCTGGGGATTACGGTTTTTACCCTGATTCTGCTGATGGGGCGCCTGATAAAGCTGACCGAGCTGGTGGTGTC
>JACRCG010000335.1 GCA_016219145.1 Deltaproteobacteria bacterium
TGCTTATACACCTGTCCCAATAATCGGCGCCACTTTACCATCGGCTCTCTTATGACCTGCCTCTATGGATTTCTGTACGTGACAATGCAACTTGAGGACTATGCGCTCCTGATTGGCAGCATCGGGATGTTTATGGTGTTAGGCGTCGTAATGTATCTGACGAGGAAAATCGACTGGTACGCAATTTCGTCAACAAAACAGATCGAGCCTGAAGACGGCGGTCAGCCATGAAGTGGAAGCGATTTGCAATGGTAATGGCAGGATTGGCACTGACAGTAATTATCTGCGGGCTGCTCGTGCCTGAAAATATGGTCATTCCGGTAAAGGGTGCAACGTCTGCGGATTGGAATGTAAAGACATTCTGGTTCCGTCCATGGGGAAAATCAGGGGTGCATCGGGGAATTGACATTTTTGCCAGGGAAGGCACATCAGTAATCGCGGCCTGTTCCGGGGTTGTCGTATTCTCAGACACCCTGCGGGATGGTGGGAATGTTGTAGCAGTACTCGGCCCCAAATGGCGGGTTCATTATTACGCACACCTCAGGTCAATGAAGGTGGCTGGCGGTCAATTTGTCTCACGAGGTAGGGAAATCGGAACCGTCGGCAGTACCGGGAATGCGGTCGGCAAGCCTCCGCATCTGCATTACTCCATAATTACCCAGATTCCGTACGTGTGGCGGTACAAAATGGAACGATTCGGATTTGACAGGATGTTTTATCTTGATCCGGGGAAGAGGTTAATTGGGGAGAAGCGGAGTTGACAACCACATGATTATTGGTCATCTGCCGGTTGGACATAACAGGAGAAGTGGACGTTAAGTGCAGTGAACATCTCACACACTAACCTGCCAGGCCGAAACTTGAACCTCTTGTCAGCTCAAACCGCACAGATCCGATTCATTGTAAACCCGCACCAGATAATCCCTGTATGAAGAGTTGGGGGTGGCATCGATCACCTGCTTCATTCCGGCACAATCTATGAAGCCGCGCCGCAGGGCGATCTCTTCAAGGCACGCAATTTTAAGCCCCTGGCGTGATTCGATGGTTTCGATGAAAATGCTGGCCTCCATCAGGCTTTTGTGAGTGCCGGTGTCTAGCCAGGCGATGCCGCGCCCCAGCCGTTCGACAATCAACTCGCCACGCCGCATGTAATCCAGGTTGACATCGGTGATCTCCAGCTCGCCGCGAGGTGACGGCTTGATGGATTTGGCCACCGCAACAATACCGCCGTCATACAGATAGAGGCCCGGCACGGCATAATGAGACCTGGGCTGCTTCGGTTTTTCCTCAATACTCAGCACCTTGCCGTTTGCGTCAAAATCTACGACGCCGTAGCGCTCCGGGTCGTTCACCTGATAACCGAAAATGAGAGCGCCCCCCCTGAATTCCGAAATAATCCGGTCAAGGTTCATCTTGCCATAGAAAATGTTGTCCCCCAGAATCAGGCAGACCGGCTTGTTATCGATGAACTCCTCCCCTACCAGAAAAGCCTGGGCAATCCCCTTGGGCTCCGGCTGAACCTTGTAAGTTATGCTGATACCCCAGCGGGAGCCGTCACCCAGAAGTGTCTCAAAACGAGGTGTGTCCTGCGGAGTCGAAATCAGCAGGATATCCTTGATGCCGGCCGCCATAAGGGTCGCCAGCGGATAATAGATCATCGGCTTGTCGTAAACAGGCTGAAGCTGCTTGCTGGCAACCAGAGTCAATGGATAGAGCCGGCTGCCGGCGCCTCCGGCCAGAATGATTCCTTTGCTGATTCCCTGTGTCATTGCCATAACCTCGATTCAGATGTTTTTAACCGTTGACAACTATCACGATAAGCGACCGGGTGTCAAACCGGATTGAACCAGACTTTTTGCGGCTGCCAAAATGTCATCGCACACCTGGGTGGATGCGGAGACGAGCTTTTCATGATCGGCGCCGTAACCGGTGCGGACAAGTATCGTCCGGCACCCGGCCGATATTCCGGCGCCTATGTCAGCCAGCTTGTCTCCGATCATGATTGAAGCGGCCAGATCGATGTCATGGAGCAGAGCAGCTTCCTTGAGCATGCCCGGCAGCGGTTTTCGGCATTTGCAGGGGAGCGCATAACTCCCTTTACCATCCGGATGATGCGGACAGTACATCCATGCATCGATTCGCGCTCCGCTTGCTTCAAGTTCCGCCGCGATGTGACGATGCAACATTTCCACATCCTCCTCGGTGTAGTATCCGCGGGCAACTCCGGACTGATTGGAGACAACCGTCACAAAAAATCCGGCCTCGTTCAGCAGCCTGACAGCCTCTACCGCGCCGGAGATAAACTCAAAATCCTGTATCCGGTGGAGGTAATCCTTTTCCACGTTGATTGTTCCGTCCCTATCCAAAAACACCGCCCTGCGCATCACACCCCCACAACTTCTGTTTGATCATATTTAACCATCTGATTTATTTGGCTATTCATCCATAGAACAATTGACAATCCGGCTGTAAAGGCACTATAACAGCTTCATTACCATTATGGGAGACTGAGTTCATGATCAAGACCAACAATCTTAAAATCACCAGCATCACACCGATAATCGCCCCGGCAGACCTGCGCCAGGTTCTTCCTCTGTCTGAAAAAGACCGCGCCTTTGTAAGCAGAAGCCGCGACCGTATCAAGGAAATCATCCAGCGCCGTGACCGTCGCCTGATGGTGGTGGTCGGCCCCTGCTCGATTCACGATACCGAAGCCGCCATTGAATACGCCAAGCGCCTGGCAAGCCTGTCAAAACGAGTTGAAAGTCAGCTGCTGCTGATCATGCGAGTCTATTTTGAGAAGCCCCGCACCACAGTCGGGTGGAAAGGAATCATCAACGACCCGGACATGAACAGCACCCACCTGATCTCGAAGGGTCTCGGTATCGCACGCGGCTTGCTGAGCCGCATAACCGCCCTGGAAGTGCCGGTTGCCAACGAAATGCTCGATCCGATCACGCCGGAATATGTCGCCGACATGATCAGCTGGGGGGCTATCGGCGCCCGCACTACCGAATCACAGACCCACAGGGAACTAGCCAGCGGTCTCTCTTTTCCGATCGGCTTCAAGAACGGAACCGACGGCAACCTCCAGATCGCCATGGACGCCATGAAAGCGGCCATGCACCCCCACAGTTTCCTCGGCATCAACCGCGAGGGGCGTACATCCATCATCCAGACCAGCGGAAATCCGGATGTGCACATGGTCCTTAGAGGTGGTTCCAGAAAGGTGAACTACCACCCGGCCGACATCGCCCACACTGAAGAATGCCTCAAAAAGAACGGACTGTTTCCGACCATAATGGTTGATTGCAGTCACGGAAATTCAAACAAGGACTACCAGAAGCAGCCCGAAGTGCTGGAGTCGGTTGTAAATCAGCTGCTTGACGGCAACAGATCGATTTCCGGCGTAATGATCGAAAGTAACTTGCAGGCCGGAAATCAGAAGATACCGGCTGATCTGAATGATCTGAAGTACGGCGTTTCGATCACTGATGCCTGTATCGACTGGAGCACCACCGAAAAGATCCTGCTGGAAGCCAATAACAGACTGCAGAAACGATAACCTGTCAAATTGAAACCCGGACAACACTGACAATAATCAGAAAATGAAACTGTTCATAATTTCAGATACTCACGGCAATTTTGCGCTCGCCATGAAAGCACTTTCCGAAGCGGGTCAAACTGACATCATTGTTCACTTGGGAGATGGGTTTCCCGATGCAGAACTGATGCGAAACATTCTCAATACAGACATTACGGGAGTTGCCGGCAACTGCGACCCAGGCTCTGATGCCCCGCGCGAACTGTTGTGGGAATGTGAAGGCAAGAGGATTCTTCTGACTCACGGGGATGCCTACGGAGTTAAATCAGGCCTGGAAAGGCTGAAGCAAAGGGCTCTGGAAGCCAGAGCCGATCTGGTTTTGTTCGGACACAGCCACATTGCAACGCAAGAATTGTACTCCGACATTCTCTTTTTGAACCCCGGAACAATGACCCCCGCTGCACCTTACAAGAGTTACGCCATTGCAGAGATTACAGCGGATGGCATAACAGCCAGCCTGCATAGCATCATTTAAGCGGTTTCATCCCGATGCACTGCTTCATGCCCCTTGTGAACAGCCTTTTCCAATCTGCGCCTCCTTGGCCAGGTCACAACAAAGTCGATGGGTCCTGAAAGAATATACAGGAGCAGCACACTGAATATCATAATGGCCGGTTCAGCCACCACTACAATCAGCAGTACCACAGCAAGAAGCAAGAAGCCGAATGGCTGCCGTCTTATCAAGGCTGGATCCTTGAAGGAGTTATAGCGGAAGCTGGAAACATTCAGAAACGCCAGCAGGTAGATAAGCCCCAGTATGGCCAGTTTTTTGTAGGAACTGGGCCAGCCGAAATGATAAAAGAGCATAACCGTTGCAGCGACCATACATGCTGATGCCGGAGTAGGGAGACCGATAAAGCGTTTACTTTCGACCGTATCAACCTGAACGTTGAACCGGGCAAGACGTAATGCCGCACATATGAGAAACAGAAAAGCCGCGACCCAACCGATTCGCCCGAAAGGTTTCAACGCCCAGGCATACATGAGAAAGGCAGGGGTTACGCCAAAGGCCACCAGATCAGCCAACGAATCAAATTCAACGCCAAATTTGCTGGTAGAGCCGGTCAAACGGGCAACCTTGCCATCAAGCCCGTCACATACTGCAGAAATGAAAATTGCAATCGCAGCCGTTTTATAGTCAGCGTTTAAGGTGGCAACCAAGCTGTAAAAACCGGCAAAAAGGCTGCCCGCCGTGATCAGGTTCGGCAGTATGTAAATGCCGCGCTTGATACTTTCACCATTTTCAACCGGTTTTTCCACTATGTCATGGCTCATGTGCAACTGTCCTCACCTGACCGATATGACCCAGCACTGTTTCACCAGCTATAACCACGTCGCCCAGCTTTACCAGAGGCACGACGTCAAGCGGCAGATATACGTCCAGCCTTGATCCGAAGCGAATCAGACCGTAACGTTCTCCCTTTTTCAAAACATCCCCTATAGCCGGGTAGCAGATAATTCGCCGGGCAATCAATCCGGCAATCTGTACGAAGGCTATCCGAACACCACCCGCAGTCTCCAGAACAATTCCGTTTCTTTCATTCGCACATGACGCCAGTCCGTCACGGGCGTCAAAAAACTTGCCGCGATGGTAGGATACATCAATCACCGTTCCGTCAAACGGAACCCGGTTGACATGAACATTGAAGACCGACATGAAGATGCTGATCTTGAGCGCCGGCACCCCCAGAGGGGTTTCCGGTACCTGCTCAGAAACAATCACCGTGCCGTCGGCTGGAGACACCACTGCCTGAGGATCCGAAGGAGGCGTTCTCTCCGGGTTGCGAAAAAAATAGAGTACAAACAGGGTCAGCAGAAATGAGACTGTGGCAGGAATTGCCAGGACCTGAGAGCAGAGATTCCAGGCCGACAATACCAAAAGGATTGTCAACCCTGAAGAATAGGCGATAAATGGATAACCTTCTCTGGCAAAAGGGGAGGAATTGTTCATGAACCTGCCTAGCCCCGACAAGCGGGAAAAGTATGTGTACCGAAAGCGCAAGCACCCCTCTCCAGCCTGGAAAGGGGTGCTGCTACCAGCATTAATGCTATTTTAGTTTTTGGTCTTGTCAACGATTTTCTGAATCCAGGGCATCATGCTGCGCAGACGCTCGCCGGTCTGCTCAATCGGATGGGCTGCATTGAGACGGCGACGCGCCGTCATCTCCGGGTAGTTGGACGCACCTTCGAGAATAAACTGCTTGGCATAATTGCCATTCTGGATGTTGGCCAGGCACTCCTTCATCGCCGCACGGCTCTGATCGTTGATCACACGCGGTCCGGTAACGTACTCGCCATATTCGGCGTTGTTGGATATGGAATAATTCATGTTGGCGATACCGCCTTCATACATCAGATCAACGATCAGCTTCAGCTCGTGCAGACACTCAAAATAAGCCATTTCCGGGGCGTAACCAGCATCAACCAGGGTCTCGAAGCCAGCCTTGACCAGCTCTACCGCGCCGCCGCACAGCACGGCCTGCTCACCGAACAGGTCGGTCTCGGTCTCATCCTTGAAGGTGGTCTCGATTATGCCGGTACGTCCGCCGCCGATAGCGCTGGCGTATGAGAGGGCCAATTCGCGGGCCTTGCCGGAGGCGTTCTGAAATACGGCGATCAGATCCGGAATTCCGCCACCCCTGACAAACTCGGAGCGAACCGTGTGACCGGGCGCCTTGGGAGCGATCATGATGACGTCCAGATCGGCGCGCGGCACAACCTGGTTGTAGTGAATGGCAAAACCATGCGCAAAGGCCAGGGCCGCGCCTTGTTTGAGTTTCGGTGCGATCTCGTCGCGGTAGAGCACCGACTGGAATTCATCCGGAGTAAGGATCATTACCAGATCAGCCTCGGCTACAGCCTCGGCTACTGAGGTCACCTTGAGGCCGGCGTTTCTGGCCTTGACGGCGGAGGCTGAATTTTCGCGCAGCGCCACGGTCACATCAACCCCGGAATCCTTAAGGTTGCAGGCATGGGCATGCCCCTGTGAGCCGTAACCGACAATGGCAACTTTCTTGGCTTTTATTAATGACAGATCACAATCACGATCGTAATAAACATTCATACTGGCAAAACCTCCACAAAATTTTATCCGGGAAACCGGTCGAACTTAGTCCGTAAAATGAATGATACTGATACTACATCAGACTACTGCTGTCAATGTAAATAGCCGTTTCCACCGCAGTCAGCGGGACTTCAGCGCCTTCAGCGCATAAAAAAGCCGCCCCTTGCCGGGACGGCTGATTTGACAACGCCATAGCGCGTTAACCTACCCTTTCCACCCTTTTGATCCGCGACCGATAGCAACCGATCCGGTGCGAACCAGCTCTTTTAATCCCAATGGGCGCAGAAGCTCAAGTATGGCATCAATCTTGACCGGGTTACCGGTGGCCTCGATGGTATAGGACTTGGGGGTTACGTCGATGATCTTGGCCCGGAAAATATCCACAATCCGCAGTACCTCAGCCCTGCTCTCATCTTCAGCTGTCACCTTGATCAACGCCATCTCTCTCTCAATGGCACTGCCATCGGTAAAGTCCAATACCTTGAGCACATCTATCAGCTTGTTAAGCTGTTTGTTGATCTGCTCCAGAATCTTTTCATCGCCACGCGTGACGATTGTCATCCGGGAAAGCCCTTCATCATTGGTCGGAGCAACCGATAGTGAATCTATATTGAAGCCGCGACCGGAAAAAAGGTTCGCTACCCTGGATAAGACGCCAAACTCATTTTCAACCAGAACCGATATTGTATGCTGCATTGACACCCTCCCCTGTTACGCGTTCAGTACCATTTCATTTAGTGATGCTCCGGCCGGAACCATCGGCAGCACCTTTTCCTCTCTGGCAACCTTGAATTCCATGATTACCGGCCCCGGTTCTGCAAAACCCTGCCTGATCACCTTTTCGACTTCATCCGGCTTGGTCGCCAGGAATCCTTTTGCGCCATAGGCGTCGGCCAGCTTGACATAGTCTATCGGCAGCTCAAGGCAGGTCTGGGAGTAACGCTTGTCAAAAAACAGCTCCTGCCATTGGCGAACCATGCCGAGAAAGTTATTGTTGAGAATGACGATCTTCACCGGCAGCTTGTTCTGCACCAGAGTCGCCATCTCCTGAATATTCATCTGTATGCCGCCGTCGCCGCAGATTGTTATCACCTGGCGACCAGGAAAGGCCGCCTGCGCTCCCATCGCGGACGGCAGACCATAACCCATGGTACCGAGACCGCCGGATGTAAGCAGCGTTCGCGGACGGTTGAACTGGAAAAACTGTGCCGTCCACATCTGGTGTTGTCCCACGTCGGTAGAGATGATGGCATCATCGTCTGACAGTTCACGCAGCTTCTGAATCACAAACTGAGGCTTTATGATCGTGGAACTGTTTTTATAGCTGATCGGATGCTTGTCCTTCCAGTCCGCAATCTCCTCATGCCATGCCTGAGTGGCGGCAACATGTTCGCTCACCTTGTCCTTGGATTTGTCGGCCTGTTTGATCAATTTGACCAGTACATCCTTGACATCGCCGACAATCGGCAGATCGACACGGACATTCTTCTTGATTGAGGTCGGATCGACATCAATATGTATGATTCTGGCGTGAGGGGCGAAGGTTGCCAGCTTTCCGGTCACCCGGTCGTCAAAGCGGGAGCCGACGGCAATGATCAGATCAGAATGTGTCATGGCCATATTGGCGCAATAAGCTCCGTGCATGCCGAGCATGCCAAGCGAGAGTGAATCGTCACCGGGAAACGAGCCGAGCCCCATAAGCGTAGTGGTAACCGGGACATTCAGCCGGCGGGCCAGTATTGTCAGCTGATCGGCGGCATCACCCAGCACAACCCCGCCGCCGACATACAGGACCGGCTTGTGCGACTCCAGGATCATTTTAAAAGCTTTTTCAACCTGCCTCGGATGCCCTTCCAGATTAGGCTTGTAACTGCGAATCTCAACGGTTTCAGGATATGCAAATTCAGTCTGGGCAACCTGGATATCCTTGGGAAAGTCCACCAGAACCGGGCCGGGACGGCCGCTCCTGGCAATAAAGAAAGCCTTCTTCATGATCATGGCGATATCTTTGACGTCCCTGATCAGAAAGCTGTGTTTGGTGCAGGGGCGGGTGATGCCGATAATATCAACCTCCTGGAAAGCGTCGTTACCGATCAGCGGAGTCGGCACCTGTCCGGTAATGATAACCATCGGAATCGAGTCCATATAGGCGGTGGCAATGCCGGTCACCGTGTTGGTGGCGCCAGGCCCGGATGTGGCAAGCGCTACACCGACTTTGCCGGTGGCGCGGGCATAGCCGTCAGCCGCGTGGGTGCCGGCCTGCTCGTGCCTGGGCAGGATGTGACGAATTTCCTTGAAGCTGAAAAGCTCGTCATAGATGTTGATGACCGTACCGCCGGGATAACCGAAAATGGTGGTAACTCCCTCTTTTTTCAAACATTCCAGCATTATTCTTGCGCCATTCATTTTCATATATTACCTCATATTAATTGAATTGTTAATGGGCCTAGTCGGCTGACGTTATCGCTCCGGTATGAGCCGATGTGACCACCTTGGCATAGCGCGCCAGCCAGCCGCCCCTGATCTTTGGTTCGGGAGCGCGCCACGTGGAACGGCGCGCTTCCAGCGTGGAGTCATCCACCAGCAGTTCCAGCCTGCGGGCCGGGATATCAAGCCGGATCCTGTCGCCCTCTACCACCAATGCGATCGGCCCGCCTTCGGCAGCCTCGGGAGATATGTGGCCGATGCAGGGGCCGCGGGTGCCGCCCGAGAAACGACCGTCAGTTATCAGTGCGACCGAATCGCCCAATCCCATGCCCATGATGGCGGCGGTCGGAGCTAGCATCTCGCGCATGCCGGGGCCGCCTTTGGGCCCTTCGTAACGGATGACCACCACGTCGCCGGATTTGATTTTTCCCTCCATGATGGCTGCCATGGCCAGTTCCTCAGCATCGAAGCAGCGGGCTGTCCCCTCGAACTGCATCATGGCGGCGGAGACTCCCGACTGCTTGACGACAGCCCCTTTGGGAGCGATGTTGCCGGAGAGGATCGCAATGCCCCCCTCCTTTTTCACCGGGTTCCCAAGCGGGCGGATGACCTCCTCGTCTACATTCTGAATGCTCTCGGCCAGCTGATGCGTTGTCAGGCCGAAAAGGGTCTGTGTATCAATAATCTTGTCTCCCAGCTGCTTGAATACTCCGGCCACGCCGCCGGCAATATCCAGATCTTCCATGAAATGCTCACCGGCCGGATTCATCGAAGCCAGTTGCGGTGTATCCTTGCCGAGCTCGTCAAAAAGCTCCAGCGGCAGCTCCACACCGGCCTCATGGGCAATCGCCAGCAGGTGCAGAACGGTATTGGAAGAGCCGCCCAGCGCCAGGTCAACGCGGATAGCATTCTCAAAAGCAGCGCGGGTCATGATGCTGCGGGGGGTGACATTATTCTGAACCAGCTCGACAATCTTTTCGCCGGAGGCAAAGGCGATACGCCGCTTCAGGGCAGAGACGGCCAGAGCTGTTCCGCAGCGCGGCAGACTCATGCCCATCGTTTCTGTCAGAATCGCCATGGTGTTGGCGGTAAAGAGCCCCTGGCAGGAGCCCATGCCGGGGCAGGCGTTGTCCTCACAGACCTGCAGCTCCTTGTCGCTGATCACACCGGCCTTGTAACGTGCCATGGCCTCAAAGGTATCGGAGACAAAAGAGAACTTGCGGCCTGTCTGCCCCTTGCCGCTCAGCATCGGTCCGGCGGTGACCACGATACAGGGGATATCCAGCCTGGCAGCCGCCATCAGCATGCCGGGCGTAATCTTGTCACAGTTGGTCAGCAGCACCAGACCGTCCAGGCGATGGGCTTCGGCTACCGATTCAACCATATCGGCAATAAGCTCACGGGTGGGCAGGGAGTAGTGCATCCCCTTGTGCCCCATGGCCATTCCGTCGCAAACCCCAGGGATACCGAAGAAAAAGGCATAGCCGCCGCCGGAGTGGACCCCCTTCTCTATAAAACGCTCCAGGTCGCGCATGCCAACATGGCCCGGTATCAGGTCGGTAAAACTGGTCGCCACGCCGATAAAAGGCTTGTCCATCTGGCTCTGCGGCACACCGGTGCCTTTTAACAGCGCTCGGTGGGGAGTACGTTCCAGCCCTTTTTTGATCAAATCACTGCGCATATTCAATTAGTCCTTCTCGCTGAATTTATGGTTTAATCCCGTCAAACAGCCTGTTTACGGCCACTGAGGGGTGGTAAAGATAATGCATAAACCCGAATGTGTCAATTGGAATGCGGGACGATGTTCCTGCTCCGAATTGTCAGCCCTTTCAAAAAGTTTCTCAGAAACTGATCCCCGCACTCCTTGAAATTTTTGTGTCCCTTATTCCTGAACAGCGCGCTGAGTTCTGACTTTGAAATAACAACATCCGCCAGTTTCATGACGGCTAGCAGATCTTCCTCCTTCAGCTCAAGGGCAATCCTCAGTTTTTTCAATATCAAATTGTTAGTCAGCAATGCGTCATTATTTTCAGCGTGGCCCGACGCAGGCCCCTTCTGCCCTCGTTTGTGGATAATCAGCCCGTCCAGAAAAAGAGTCATGAGGGCATTGCCGCAATCAAAATAGCCGGTTTCTTCTTCCTTCTTCAAAATCCCGATTAATTCCTGCTGAGTAATATCATGACCGGACAGCTTGAATATCGTGATCATTGCCGGATCAGAAAGATCCAACGCATAACGCAGCCGGCGTAATATGTCGTTATTGATCAATGGTGACTCCTAAGACTATTCCCTCTCCATGAGGGAGAGGGTCCTATGCCGCATCTTTACGAATCATTTCAAGAATGTTCCGGTACAATTCATCGCCGTCCTTGCCGGTCACCTTTTGCTTGTCAACAGTAGCAGAGGGCATTTCACGACAGGCGCTGCATTGCTTGATGCAATCCTTGACCTTGATATTCAGATCAGGAAATTCCTCCTGCAAGCGCCGTAAGACCTTGCCCTTGCCTTTATTGTTTTCGCAAAAGCGAATCTTCATAACGCCCCCTATACCGCCAGCGGAGATCCGACCGGAGCAACAAAGACGCGCTGAGCCATTTCAGCATCAACCATCAAGATTCCGTGGCCGTTGTCGCCAACCAGTTTAAGTTTTGCGATCAGGTCGCGGTCATTGTTCTCTTCCTCGATCTGTTCAGTGACAAACCACTGTAGGAAGATCTGGGTGGCGTGATCTTTTTCCTGAACGGCCTGTTCGCTCAACTCATTGATGCATTTTGTAATCAGCTGCTCGTGGGCCAGCGTCTTCTGAAACATCTCCAGAAGCGACTTGTATTTGTTAGGCACCGCTTTGCTGGCAAGCAGGGAGATGATCACACCCTGGTCGGTAAGGTAGGTATAGAACTTCATGAAGTGAATCATCTCTTCCCGGTACTGGACAAAAAACCAGTTGGCAGCGCCTTTCAGTCCCATCTCATTGGCGCAGGAAGACATGGCCAGATAAAGATGGGCAGAAAAGAGCTCCAGGTTCATGTGGGTGTTGAGCGAGTCAGACATTTTTTTGCTGATCATGGCAGTAAGACCTCCGTGTAGTTTTTGAGCATTATACACCCGTAAAAGACTAATTCAATCCTATTTTATCAACTAGCTGTTTTTTTTCGACAAAGCAAAAATACCATCAGGCTGCCCAACAGAAACATCGGCAGACTGAGCAGCTGACCCATCGAAAACATCCCGAAAAAGAATCCCACCTGGGCGTCCGGCTGGCGGAAAAATTCAACAATGAAACGGAAGAGTCCATAACCCGCTATAGCCGTGCAGGCCACAGCACCATTGACATCAGACCTTCTGGAGACAAACCTGACAATGAAAAACAGGACCAGACCCTCCAGAAAGGCCTCATAAATTTGAGACGGGTGCCTTGGAAGGCCGTCACTGCCCGGAAAGACCACGCCCCAGGCCACATTCGTTGGCCGTCCGTACAGTTCCCCGTTGATAAAATTCCCGATCCGACCTAATCCCAGGCCGACCGGCGCGCAGAGTCCTGCCATATCAATCAGAGTTAAAAACGTAAGGTTTTTGCGGCGGGCATAGATAAAAAAAGCGACCAATACGCCCAGAAA
>JACRCG010000336.1 GCA_016219145.1 Deltaproteobacteria bacterium
GGATGCAGAATGTCGTTGAATTTGAGCAGCGCCATGACGACCGAGAGGAAAATGCCTACAATTGTTCCGACATAGGGGATGATGAAGGTAACGCCGGCCAGGGTGCCGATGGCAATCGCCAGATCTATGCCGATCAGGTACAGGCCAAGGCTGTAGAGCAGCGCCAGAATCGCGCAGACGGACAACTGTCCTCTGACAAAGCCTGACAGCACCGCATCGACTTCAGCCAGTTTTGCCGCATAGACCGGACGGAAACGTTCCGGAATATATGATTCAAGGAAGGCTTTGAGCTGCGGCAGATCGAACAGCAGATAGAACAGGTAAACCGGTATGATCAGGTAGCCCAGCAGGGCCAGCAGCACAGCGACAGTCGAAGTCAGCGCTTTCTGCAAAAACGCCAGTAGTGGCTTGATCAGGTCCGGGGCGGCGCTGCGGGCTTGAAGAAACAGCTCATTCAGTCTGAGAGCAAGCTTGTCGGACGTTTCAACCCCCAGATATCCTTTTATGGAAGCCGGAGTTATCTCGTAGAGATGCTGGACGTAGGCCGGCAAATTGAGCTGCATACTTGAAAACTCACCCGTAATCGAGACCACGAGAAAAATAGCAAAAGCGCCGCAGACTACGATCGCCAGACAGAAGACCACCATTATCCCGTACAGTCGCTTGATCCCCTTACGCTCCAGATACTCCACCGCCGGGTTCAATATGTAGGCCAGCGCAAATGCGATGAAGAGCTGCAGGAATACAGCGGATGAATAATAGAGTACGGCAGCTGCGAGGATGACCAGCGGGAGAGCTGCGCCAATAAGGATTTTTGCGCTTTTTGTCATGGGATCGTATCGTTGTCAGGAAAGCCCCCGCAGGTTTCAGACCCCGGGGGCTTTGGTCACATGGATTACTGGTGCAGCCGGAATGATCCGTCCGCCGAAGTGATGGTCGAAATGGCGTGTTTGTAGATCAGGATGTCACCGCTCGAATCCAGCAGTAGCGAGAAGTTGTCGAACGATTTGATAAGCCCCTCCAGCTTGTCGCCCGACATCATTACAACCGTAACCCGCACCCTCTCTTTGCGGGCCTGATTCAGATACTGATCCTGAATATTGAAAGGTGCTTTAGCCATGGTATTTACGCCTCCCGTTCTTCAAAAAATTCAATTGCACCTTCCAGAAGAGTATCAAACTTTTCCGGATATTCAAACCACAATATATCCGGGTCGGCTTTAAACCAGGTCAACTGCCGTTTGGCATAACGGCGTGTATCGCGTTTTATGAGACGGGCCGCTTCCTGCAGGCTGATCTCGCCGGTAAGGAAGGCGGCCGTCTCCTTGTATCCGATCGAGCGCATGGCCTTTAATTCACGCCCGAAACCGGATGACAGAAGGCCTCTCACCTCGTCCAGCAGGCCATCATTCAGCATCCTTTCCACCCTCTCATCTATGCGCCGGTACAGCTGAATCCGCTCGACCGAAATGCCGATCTGAAGGCTCTCGTAGCGGCGGGCCGCAAAGGCATGCTCCTGATGGTGGCGCGACAGCGGAATGCCGGTCAGCTGCTGCACCTCCAGAGCCCTGATGATGCGTACCAGATTATTGGGGTGCAGTCCGGCGGCCAGCTCGGGATCTACCAGCCGCAGCCGCTCCAGCATGGCCTCGTTACCGATTCTGCCGGCCTCCTCCTGCAATCCGTTCCGAACCTCGCCCGCGCCGCCGGGAGAATCCACCAGCCCTTTCAAGAGCGCCCGGATATAGAGGCCGGTGCCACCCACCACAACAACCCTTTTATCCCTGTTCAGAATATCCCGGATAACCTGAACGGCGGCCTCGGCAAAGTTTGCGGCGGAAAAGAGAGCGTCCGGCGGGACTATGTCGATCAGGTGGTGTGGAACCAGGGCGCGCTGCTGCGGGGTCGGCTTGGCAGTGCCGATATCCAGGCCGGTATAGACCTGCATTGAATCGGCATTAACGATCTCGGCGTCCAGTTCCAATGCCAGACGCAGAGCCAGTTCACTCTTGCCGGATGCGGTCGGACCACAGATTATGAGGATTTTGTCTGGCTTCATGTTCACCGGTTGATCCAATACCTTTATGCTGGCAGACAGGGAGCCGGATTTTACTTGCTGCGAGGTAAGCCGTCAATAGAGGATCATGTTCAAGCTGCCTCTCACAAAGGCACAAAGGACACAAAGCAGTCACACCCCTTTCTTCCGTGAGGCATTAAACTCCACAGACATACAGATCGGCTCTGAAAATCACCTGTTTTCCTTGGAGATCTTTGTGCGCTTTGTGTGAAAATGGCTGTTTTGGGGTTTACAGATTACCATCAAGAATATAGTCTCTTTTCAGCAACGATTCAGTCCACGTCTGGATGCATGCCTGCGGAGTCATAAATCTGTGTCAAAAACATTTGGTTATAAATCCAGATTAGGCTTGAAAATACTGCTCGGATTCGGACTTATCTGGGTTTTGCCGATCGTGCTGATGCTGTTCATGTCGTCACGGCACCTGCAAACGATAAAAGATAATGCCGTTGAGGGAGCGCGGACAGTTCTGATCTCATCCCAGGAAAAGCACCTCCAGGAACTGCTGGTGGAAGAGGCCAACCGGCTATCGACGCTGTTCACCAGGATTCAGGACGAGACCTACATGCTTGGTTCCTATGCACAGGCCATTTTGAAAAACCCGGCCCAGATAACGTTCCGGAACGGCAGCCAGTATGGAATGAACAAGGCCGGCATCTACGGAAACTCGGTCAATGACGGCAATTCCGTTCTTTATGTGCCAAAATACGAGCCGGCTCAGGATCAGATAATTTCGGTAACTGAATCCCTGGATCTCCTGATGAAACCTCTGGCTGAGCGCGAGGTCAGAATGGTACTGGCCTGGATGGTTCACCGCAACGGGATCACCCGCGCCTACCCCTGGCGCGACTTCAACCAGATGCCGCGTGACCGTAAAATCACCTCGTGGCCATTTTATTATCTGGCCGACCCCTCCCACAATCCACACAAGAAAGTACTGTTCACACCGGCCTATCTCGATCCTCTGAGCCGGGAGTGGATGATCTCCTGTCTCTTTCCGGTCTACGTCAAGGGGAAATTTGAGGCAACGGTAGCGCTCGACATCACCATCGACAATCTTCTGCGGGAGATCACGGCCAGCCGGCTTTCAAAAGGGTCAAGCTCATTATTGATGACGGGTGACGAGATCATAGCGGCCTCGGCCAATTTACCTCTGGTGGCTCTGGGACTTGACCCCAAGTCCCCTCCCCATGGCCAGAAACTTTCCAGCTCAACCAGCCTTGAGATCAGAAAACTGATGGATCACCTGCAGGCGGAGAAGGGGAACATTACTTACGTACAAACTCCCGGTTTGCGGGCTTTTGCAGGTCACGGCACCGTAGAACCGCTGGGATGGAAGATTGTTTATCTGGTGCCGGAGGATGATGTTACGGCCCCGGCCAATGAAAGCACCCGCAAGATTCTGGCTGAAACAAAAGAGATGCGCTCCAACTTTATTCACATTCTCATATTCGCCCTGTTTGGTGTAATCGGCATAACGATAATAGTCATCATTCACCAGTCAAAAGGGCTGCGTACGCTGCTGAGAGGTATTCTGGAGCTTGGCAACGGCAACCTCTCCCACCGCATCCCAGAGGACCAGAGCGAGTTCGGACAGCTTGCCAAGGCACTGAATTCGATGGCCTATAATCTCCAGGAAAAGAAGAGAGAGCTGCAAAGGGTATTCGCCGAAGTGGAACAAGGGCGCAAGCTGACCGCCGTCGGCCGCCTGGCGGCCGGGGTGGCGCACGAGGTCAATAACCCGCTGGCAACAATCTCTACCTACACCCAGATGGTATTACGCCGAAATGACATCCCGGCGGACGTATCCGAGAAGATGCGGGTGGTGATGGGCGAAATCAAAAGAATTCAGGCGCAGCTCCGCAATCTTCTGGATCTCTCCCGACTCCAGCAGCCTCAGATTACAGAAATAAATCCCAACAGCGTCATAGGGGAAATCGTTGACCTTGTGCAGTACGAAACATCGGCGCGGGGGGTCAATCTGTCAGTAGAGCTCTCAGGCGACGACCGGACTGTTCCTGCTGACGGCTCCGGCTTCAAGCAGGTCATCTGGAACCTGCTCAGAAATGCGCTTGATATTCAGCCGTCAGGTGGCACGATTAGTGTAAGGACATTTTTCAGATCCGGTGCGACTGAACCGGAAGTATTTGTCATTGAAGTTGCCGATGAGGGGCCGGGGATTCCGGAAGCCAACCTGCCCCATATATTCGAGCCGTTTTTTACAACCAAGGAAGTAGGCGAAGGGACCGGTCTCGGGCTTTCAATCATTTATAATATCATCAAGAACCATGGCGGGAATATAGAAGTACGCAATCTGACGCCCAAAGGATGTCTGTTCGAAGTTGAGTTTCCAGTCAAGAGGGATAAATGAGCATAGCAAACGGCGCACGTATTCTGGTAGTGGATGATGAAGGCCCCCTGCTGACAGCACTTGTGACGGCTCTGGAATCGATGGATTACGAGGTCATCGGCGAGTTGAAACAGAGTGACGGGCTGGCCCGGATTCTTTCCTGGGATCCTGATGCGGCCATTTTTGATCTCAACATGCCGGGCATGAACGGAGTGGAGCTGGCGGAAAAGGCGCTCGAAATAATGCCGGATCTGCCGGTTGTCCTTCTGACCGGTTTCGGCACCATCGACAGCGCGGTACAGGCCATGCGGGCCGGCGCTTATGATTACCTGACCAAGCCCTTTGATCTGAATATCGTTGATCTGACTCTGCAGAAAGCGTTGGATTACCACCAGCAAAAACGCCGCTTCCGCCTGCTTTCGGAGGCCATGGGCAGAGTACGGGAATTGGAGGGGATTGTCGGAAAAAGCCCGGCCATCAAGAAGGTTCTGGACTCCGTACAAGCCGTTGCAAATACCGACTCCACCGTTCTGATTACCGGCGAAAGCGGCACCGGCAAGGAAGTTATCGCCAATGCCGTTCACACCGCCGGAGCCAGGCGTGAAAAACCTTTCATCACCGTTGACTGCGCCACTATTCCAGACACACTGATCGAGAGCGAACTTTTCGGCCACGCCAAAGGATCCTTTACCGGAGCGCACAAAGACCGGGCCGGACATATCGAAGCCGCGGCCGATGGCACGGTTTTTCTGGATGAAATCGGCGAGATCCCGCTGGGGATGCAGAAGAAGCTGCTGCGTTTCCTGGAAGAGAAGACCTTCGTCCGTGTCGGTGAAACCCGCCGGCGCGTGTCACAGGTTCGCATCGTCGCTGCCACCAACCGCAATCTTGCCGAAGAGGTCCAGGCCGGCCGCTTCAGGGAGGATCTCTATTACCGGCTCAAGGTTATCGAAATCTGCATCCCCCCCTTAAGGGAACGGGCAGAGGACGTACCGCTGCTGGTCGAATGGTATCTGGCGCGCTTGAACCGCAAGCTTAACCGCAAGATTTCCGGCGTATCACCTTCAGCAATGAAGCTGCTCTGCAATTATCAATGGCCCGGCAATGTCCGTGAACTTGTAAACTTTCTGGAGCAGGTCATGACGTTTCACAATCCCGAAGTGCTTGACGTAAAACACCTCCCCAACAGCTTGCAGACATTGTCGGGCGCATTGCCGACTCAGACGTTTTTCGAACTTAAAGAGCAGGTACTTGGAGAAGTGGGGCGCAGCTATTTTCAGGCACTGCTGAACCATTTCCAGGGCAATGTCACCAAAGTAGCCGACTATGCCGGCATAAACCGCCGGCATATTCATCGCCTCCTGCACACATGGGATATCGATCCCTCATCGTTCCGCAACAACTGAGACACAAAAGTCCCACCGTTTTTCACCGTTTCATGTCACCTGAGACATATATGTCCCGCCGCTTTGAGCAATCAGAGACATAAATGTCCCAAACTCTGATCCGTTCCCATCCAGCCGGCAACTCATGTATAAAACCGTTTTAGATTGAACTCTGAATATTTCTGTATTCTCAGCCAGTTATCAGCCCATAAGTTTTATCTCTGATTAAATGACTTATTGGAACACTGTTTGCTGAATGACTGTCCGGGGTGTCTCCCTGAAGGTCATAGCTATATCGCAGATGTGTCGGAAATACGCAGAAAATTGCGGCAGAACAAATTCACGGGAGGTGGGTTACATGGGTAATACTTTGGAAGGGACAAGAGGAGCAAAACGGCGCCAAATCAGGTCAGGCCTGATTGTCGTGTCACTGGCTGCGCTGCTGGGAGGTTACGGCAGTGCCGGAGCATTTGAGATTCCAACAGGAAACGAGGACATCAAGGTTAACTGGGACACCTCTATCAGGTACAACCTGGGCTACAGGGTCGGGAAGGCTGATGAAAGCATTATGGCCAATCCTGATCTTGATGACGGAGAGCGCAACTTCAAAAACGGGATAGTCACCAGCAGGCTCGACCTGCTATCCGAGCTGGATATCTCCTACCAGAAGAAATACGGTGTCCGTGTCAGCGGCGCCGGTTGGTATGACCCGGCATATTCCGGCGGGCTGAATTCTTCCGCCACTTCCAATGCCCGCGATTCAAACGGAAATCCACAAGCCATCAATTCTTACACAAAGCGCTACTATCTTGGGCCAAACGGTGAGTTGCTGGATGCATTCGCCTTTGGAAAATTTGAAATAGCGGAGATCCCTTTTCAGCTCAAGGTGGGTCGCAACACCCAGTTCTGGGGCGAAGGACTGGGATTCAACGCGGCGTTGAACGGTATTTCATATGCCCAGATGCCGATCGATGTCGCCAAAGCGTATGCGGTGCCGAACACAGGGGCAAAGGAGCTTTTCCGTCCGCTTAACAATATCAGCGTCACTGCTCAACCGACCAGCACGCTGACAGTGATGGGGCAGTATTTTCTGGAATGGGAACCCAACCGCTATCCCGAGGCGGGATCATACATGGCGCCCTACGACTATCTTTTTAACGGCGGCATAGGCTCTCAGCAATTTTTGGCGTACGGCTTGACCAGAGGCAAAGACATAAGGCCCAAAGATGTCGGGGACTGGGGCATTGGCCTGCGCTGGAGCCCGGAAGCTTTGAACGGAACGACCTTCGGCGCGTACTATCGCAACTTTTCCGACAAAATGCCCCAGGCTCACATTGACATAGATAATGGTCATTTACGTTTCGCCTATGCGGATAATATTGATCTGTACGGTTTGAGCTTCTCTCAGCAGATTCTGGGCGTCAGCGTCGGGGCTGAGCTCTCGTACCGCCGTAACATGCCGCTGCTGAACGTTGGTGCAGCAGTTGCGGCAGTCGATCTCCCGAAGGGCGGGGATGTTGTTACAGCCCGTGGTGACACCCTGCATGCGGTACTTAGCCTGCTGGGGCTGATCAACCGGACACCGGCATTTGATTCAGCTCAATGGATTGTGGAGTTCAACTGGGGTAATTATCTGAAAGTAACAAAGGATTTAATTGACGCAAACAACCCTAACGGAACGTTCATGGGATATGGCAGTTACACCGATATCAACCGCGCTACTAAAGATTTTGTCTCGCTTGACCTGAACTTTGCTCCGACCTGGTTCCAGGTTTTCCCCGGTGCGGATTTGACTATGCCGTTGTACTACGGCCGTGGTTTACGCGGCAACAGCCCCACCAACATCATTCAGAAGGATGCCGGTTCCTGGAGTGCAGGACTGTCGATTGACTATCTGGCACGGCATAAATTCGATCTGCTCTACGTCGATTATTTCGGCAAGAACAGAATTGATCCGGCAACCGGCATGGTGGCTGTCAACAACGGCGACCCGGCCCTGCTGAAAGATCGCGGGACAATTTCATTCACCTACAGATACACATTTTAAAGGAGGAATACCATATGACGATACGCAGAAAAAGTCTGATAGCCGCAACTCTGTTACTGGGGTATGCGGGGCTCGCCTTCGGGGCGATCACGGCCGAGGAGGCCAAAAAGCTCGGCACGACGCTGACTCCGATCGGGGCTGAGAAGGCCGGCAACAAGGATGGTACGATCCCGGAATACACCGGCGGTCTGACCACCGCGCCAGACGGCTTCAAGAAGGGCTCAACACTGCGCCCTGATCCTTTTGCTGCTGAAAAGCCGCAGTTCGTCATCGATCAGAAGAGTATGGCCAAGTACGCCGACAAGCTGACAGACGGGCAGAGGACGCTGATGAAGAAGTATCCGAGCTTCCGCATGGATGTCTACAAAACCCACCGTACGGCGGCATTCCCCAAGTATATTCTTGATAACACAATCAAGCAGGCCACCACCAACAAGACCGCCAATAACGGCCTGACCCTGGTGGGAGCCCATGCCTCCTACCCCTTCCCGATCCCCAAGGACGGTTTTGAGGCGATGTGGAACCATATCATCCGCTATAATGGTCTTTCACTGCAGCATAATCCACGTTCCTGGGTAGTCAACGCCTCTGGTCGTGCCACCATGACTTACCAGCTTGACGAACTGCTGGACTGGCCTTACTGGGACCCCAAGCGAACGAGCTCAGAACTGTTCTGGCGGCTAAAAGACATTGCAACCGGCCCCCCCCGCAACGTCGGTGAAATGCTGTTGGTCCTCGATCCGCTCGACATGTACGGCAAAGGGCGTCGCGCCTGGCAGTATCTACCGGGGCAGAGAAGAACAAAGCTTGCTCCCGACATCAACTACGACACCCCCAATACCCAGCTTAACGGCGCAACGGCCTATGACGAGTGGTGTCTTTTCCTCGGTTCGATGGATCGTTTCAACTTCAAATTGATTGGCAAAAAGGAGATGTACGTCCCCTATAACAACTATAAGCTGGTTTACGGTGCCAAGGCCGATCAGTTCCTGACACCGAAACATATCAACCCGGACTTCGTGCGCTGGGAACTGCACCGGGTCTGGGTTGTTGAAGCCACCCTGCAGCCAGGAAAACGGCATATTTACAGCAAGCGCGTCTTCTACCTGGATGAAGACAGCTGGACTGCGCTTGCCAGTGATGAGTATGATGCCCGCGGCCAGCTCTACCGCAGCGCCTTCATGTACATGGTCCAGAACTATGACGTACTCACCCCTTACTCCATGACCCACGGCTTCTACGATTTCAACTCGAACGTTTATACTCTGGACGTTAACGTTGCCGAAACCGGCGGCGTAGTCTACAAACCGATTCGTCCTGACAGGGAATGGGGTCCGGACTCACTGGCCGGCAGCGGAGTCCGCTGATTGATTCATTGCTTGAAGATCCCCCCGGTGTCAATACGCTCCGGGGGGATCACCCTGCTTGCACATCCGGGGATGTCTCCCCGATACCCAGGAGAAGACATGATTCGTAAAATTGTTACAACCATCTGCGTTACAGCCTTGCTCGTATTTCCCTGTGTAGCCGCCACACCAGTTTTTCAGGATGTACTGGATACACCGGCGCAGGAAAGTCCGTTGGCCATAAAGAGCCTGCTTAATGGCGTTGCCGTAGCCGGCAAGCGGCTAGTCAGCGTCGGCCAGCGCGGCCACATCCTCTACTCGGACGATCAGGGGAAAAAGTGGACCCAGGCCAGCGTTCCGATCAGCTCCGACCTGGTGGCGGTATATTTCCCCTCCCCCCAGAAAGGATGGGCTGTCGGGCACGATGGAGTAGTGCTGCACAGCTCCAACGGCGGCGCCTCGTGGGTCAAACAGTTTGATGGCCGCGCCGCAGCGCAGGTAATGGCCAGTCACCACAAGGGGTGGAAGAACTGCTCCAGCTGCCATGAAAAAATGATGATGCCAAAGGGAGCTCCGCAGGGCACAGACGCCGCTCTGATGGCGGATCTGAAGAGTTTCACCGAACAGGGGCCGGACAAACCGTTCCTGGATGTCTGGTTCGAGAACGAGTCCACCGGTTTTATCGTAGGCGCCTACAATCTCATCTTCCGTACGGTTGACGGCGGCAAGAGCTGGGAGCCCTGGTTCGACCGGACCGACAACATCAAACGCTACCATCTGTATGCGATCCGGCAGGTCGGACAGGATCTGCTGATCTGCGGCGAACAGGGACTGGTATTGAAGCTTGACCGGAAGAGTGGGCGCTTCGCGGCTCAGAAAACACCCTACAACGGCACCTTCTTCGGGATAACCGGAAAAGCCGGGGCGGTGGTCGCATTCGGACTGCGCGGCAACGTATTCCGGAGCAGTAACGGCGCCGGCGTCTGGCAGAAAGTGGAGACCGGTGTTCAGGCTGGCCTGACTGCGGCTACTATTACCGGGGATGGCAAGATAGTGCTGGTCAGTCAGAACGGCGATGTGCTGGTCAGCAGTGATAACGGGGCCAGTTTCAAACCGGTCAAGGTGGAGAAGCCGATCTTTGCAACCTCTGTGGCCGCCATCAACAATGACACCCTTCTGATTGCCGGGCTTCGCGGCGTACAGATACAGTCCCTGAAATAATTATTACGGAGAGATCTCAATGGCAGTTGGAATGGACAAAATAGAAGACATGCCGGTAGTGCAGGAACTGAAAGACTTTGATCTCGCATCCGGCAACAGGCTTGAGCGGCTGGTATTCAACAACCGGATAGCGGTAATGGTCGTCTGCGCGCTGGTGACACTGATTCTGGCCTATCAAACGACCAAACTGGTGTTCAACGCCAGTTTCGAGAAAATGATCCCGCAGAGCCAGCCCTTCATCAAAAACTACCTCCAGAACAAAAGCGAGCTGCGCGGACTCGGCAATTCCATCAGGGTGGTTGTGGAAAACAGCTCTGGGGATATCTTTGACCCGGAGTACCTTGAGGTGCTGAAACAGGTCAACGACGCCCTCTTCCTGACTCCCGGCATAGACCGCCCCTGGATGAAATCGATCTGGATGCCGGCCGTGCGCTGGGACGAGGTCACCGAGGAGGGTTTCAAGGGTGGTCCGGTCATGCCGGATACCTACGACGGCACTCAAAAGAGTATCGACCAGCTCAAGCAGAATATCGGCCGTTCAGGAGTGGTCGGAGATCTGGTGGCGGACAATTTCAAATCCTCGGCGGTCTTTTGCCCCCTGCTGGATATCGATCCTAACACCAACAAACCTCTCGATTACAGCACACTCTCAAAAAAGCTGGAGGAGATCCGGGCCAAGCAGGGCGGCAAGATCAAAATTCATATCGTCGGCTTTGCCAAACTGGTCGGCGACCTGATCGACGGACTGATGCAGGTCATGACCTATTTCCTGATCGCGGCCCTGATCGCAGCCGCCGTGATCTTCACCTACACCCGCTGCCTGCGGAGCACTGCGCTGGTAATCGCCTGTTCGGTCGTGGCAGTACTCTGGCAGCTGGGCTTTGTGGCCACGCTCGGTTTCGAGCTTGATCCCTACTCAATTCTGGTGCCGTTCCTGGTCTTTGCCATCGGAGTTTCCCACGGCGTTCAGAAGATGAACGGAATCATGCAGGACGTGGGACGCGGCACGCACCGGCTGGTAGCCGCGCGCTACACCTTCCGGCGCCTCTTCCTGGCCGGGATGACGGCGCTTCTGGCAGATGCGGTCGGCTTTGCCGTACTGATGTTCATCGACATTCCGGTCATCAAGGATCTGGCGCTGACCGCCAGTATCGGCGTCGCGGTACTGATATTCACCAACCTGCTGCTGTTGCCGGTACTGCTCTCGTTTGTCGGCGTAAGCCAGACCGCCGCCAAAAGGAGTCTGCAGGAAGAGACCGAGGAGAGCAAAGGCAAGGGGATCGGGGCGCTCTGGGGCTTTCTGGACCGCTTCACCGAGCGGCGCTGGGCGCTGGCCGCCATATCGATCTCGGCTGTCCTGGCCGTAATCGGTTTCGTCATCAGCCTGAACCTGAAGATCGGCGATCTCGATCCCGGCGCACCGGAACTCAGGCCCAACTCGCGCTACAACCAGGACAACGCTTACGTAACCGCCAACTACGCTCTTTCCAGCGACCAGTTTGCCGTAATTTTAAAGACCCCGCCCGACGGAAGCCAGAAGTACGAGACACTGATCGAGGCCGACCGCCTGGCCTGGGCGCTACAGCAGATCACCGGCGTGCAGACCACTGTTTCGCTGGTTGACTCGGTGCGCCAGATAACCGCCGGCTCATATGAGGGGAGCCCCAAATGGCTGACCCTCTCCCGCAACCAGGCTGTGCTGAACTATGGCGGCCATCAGTCGATGGTCAACAACCCCGACCTGTTCAATAACGACGGCACGGTCATGCCGATTATCGCCTACCTTTCCGACCACAAAGCCGCGACCCTGGAGCGGGTGGTCAAGGCGGCGACAGATTTCTCCGAAAAACACAGCACACCTGATCGTCAGTTCATGCTGGCGGCCGGAAGCTCAGGCATCGAGGCAGCCACCAACATCGTCGTCAGAGAGTCAAATCGCACCATGCTTTTGTACGTCTACACCGCCGTCATCCTGCTCTGCTTCATTACCTTCCGCAGCTGGCGCGCCGTGCTGGTGGCGGTCCTGCCGCTGGTCGTCACCTCGATTCTGTGTGAGGCGCTGATGGTGATCCTCGGCATCGGCGTAAAAGTAGCAACGCTGCCGGTCATCGCTCTGGGGGTCGGTATCGGCGTCGATTACGCACTCTACCTGCTGAGCGTCCAGCTGCATCAGCAACGCAGCGGCCTGCCACTGCGCGAGGCCTACAAACGGGCGGTCCAGTTCACCGGCAAGGTTGTCGGACTGGTCGGCATCACCCTGGCAGCCGGGGTCATCACCTGGGCCTTTTCGCCAATCAAGTTCCAGGCCGACATGGGCATCCTGCTGACCTTCATGTTTATCTGGAACATGATCGGGGCGCTGGTGCTGATTCCGGCACTCTCCCATTTCCTGCTCAACAACGTCAGGAGCCATGTTGTGGAAAAACAGCAGGAAACGTAAGTTCATTGTGTCTTCAAATGTAGTGTTTTTTGGGATTCTAGTCACTTTCCGGAGGTAAAACATGCTGAAAACTTTATGTTTGTCAATAGCTGTACTCGCAATGACAATTGGGCTCATACCTCAGGCACAGGCCTTTACCAAAGACTCGCTGGTCTGGAAAAAATGTACCGCCTGCCACGAACCGGCGGGAGGCAAGATTCCACGCGTTGAAGAGATCAGGACAACTCCGGAGGAGTGGACCGTCATCGTTGACCGCATGTCCAGACTCTACGGGATGGATCTGAACAAGAAGGAGATGGACACGCTCCTGAAGGAACTCTGTTCGACGCAGATCCTCACCCCGGACGAACTGGACAAGGTTTCCTATCTCAATCTGCTGAACAACCCTCAGACCATGGAAAACCCGGTCGGAGCAGAGCAGGGGAAGATGTTTACGACCTGTGTGCGCTGCCACAGCGCCGGGAAAATCAACTCCTACCGGATGAACGCCGCATCCTGGCCAAAGGTACGTGACCTGCACCTGTATCTGTATCCGACCACCGTCTACCAGATGCGGGAAATGAAGTGGGTTCCCGAAGCGGATGCCGTACTGGCGAATCTGGCCAAGAGCCATGACTATGGCCAGTCCTGGAAAGCTCCTGCGGATAAACCGACCGGATCCTGGCTGATTCTGGGCTACGAACCCGGCAAGGGAGAATACCGTGGTCAGGCGACCATTACATCCGTCGGCGATGACGATTACACCGTTCAGGGAAGTCTGGCCTTCACAGACGGCACTTCGGAAAACTTCCGTGGTGACGCGACCCTCTACGGCGGACACGCCCTGCGAAGCCGCACCGCACATAACGGCCTTAAGACCCTGGGCGCCTTCTCCTTCACGAATGGTACCATCAAAGGGGAACACCATTATCCGGCGCCTGATTTCAGAACATCGTCAAGCACCTGGTACCCGGCCGCCGGGACTCCAAAGCTGCTCAAGGTTTCCCCCGGTTATCTGCTTACGGGAGAGAAGACAAAACTTGTTCTGGAGGGTATCAAACTGCCCGGGGCAACTGCCGCTGACATCAAATTCTCTGGCGGTTCAGTAAAAGTGCTGTCCGTCCGGCGCATCGGTCCTGAAGCGCTGGAGGTGATGGCTGTTTCATCGGTAAACAGCC
>JACRCG010000333.1 GCA_016219145.1 Deltaproteobacteria bacterium
CTCTGAACTTTTCCGCGCTTTCAAAAAATTCCTCAATCAGCGGCACATCACAATATGCCTGGACCTTGACATGGTAATAACCGCCAAAGTAGTGGCTGGTCTGATCACACAGCGATAAGTGGATATATTGATTTACATCAATAACAGCAATAACATCCGACGTTTTCAGCACTTGTATTCCTCAATGGTTTCAATCAGTTTCAGTAATCCATCAACAACCAGTTCCTCGATTCGAGCACCTTTTTCAGCAGAAGCTTTGCCCGGGTCCCCCCAGACCCCGCCCGGCCAGTGGCGGCGTTTATCCCGGACAAGCAGCCCGGCCGGAAAAGAAGGATACTCGGCCGGGGCGGTTCCCTTTACCAAGGCGGGATGGGAATGCATGATCCTGGAGGTTTCTATTTCACCAGCATGGCAATCCCCTGGGGTTTCTATCAGCTCCCTGCCCAAGTCACGTGCCAGCAGAAACTCGGTCACAACGGCAACTGAAATATCATCATACAACGCAATCAGTTCCTCTCCAGCTTCCTGCAGAGCTTGGCAATGCGCGCCTCCGGCATGACCGCTCACAGCAATGAAGGTGTTAAGTCCATGACCACGGAGTGACTTCACAATATCCTTGAAGAGGGACTTGAGGGTAGTCGTAGAGATCGAGATGGTGCCGGGATGGCATGAAGTTGATCTGCAGTTACCATAATGAACCGGAGGGGCAACAAACAGGGGACGACGTTCAGCCGCTTTGATGCAGACCTGATATGCCTCGAAAGTGTCAGTGGATAGGGGCAGGTGCGGACCGTGTTCCTCAACCGAACCGAACGGAATCAGGACTATTCTGGTCTCTGTCAGCCCGGCTTCAAACTCCGGCATGGTCATTTCTTCAATAATCATGACGGACTCATAAAACACCCAGAAGTTTATGCATCTGAGGAATGACGCGAACGTCCTTCAGCCTTGACGATGCCAGTTCCTGAAGGCGCAGTATGTGAGAGGCTGAAATGCCGAGACTGCCGTCCGGCAAAGTCAGTGGCTGCACAAAAAGCGAAATTGAATGATCAGCTGCGGTAATAATATCGCAGACTTTGTTTATCTCATCTGAACCGGTCGAATCACCTACCACGATCTTGACCGATACTTCACTGCTTAGTGACTGCTTCAGAAACAGGTCATGCAGCTCCCATAGATGCTCGGTACAGCCGGATGTTGAAGGAAGCTTCATATCCATGCTGATGTAATCAACGTGGCCGACTACACTCAACAGGGCCATATTCATCGTGCCATTGGTTTCAAGATGAATCGGAATCAGTTTACGAATCTCCGGGAACCACTCAGCCAGAACATCGGCATTAAGCAACGGTTCTCCGCCGGTAAAACTGATTGAATGATGTGCTCCCGGCAACCGGGTTTGCCAGTCGGCAATAATCGACAGCATTTTCTGAAGGGAAAGCGGCTGCGGATATTCAACAAGCAGGCCCGAACCGGGTTCGGTTTCAACTCTGTAGCTGTCTGAATGTTCAAAGTTTGTATCACAGTACCGGCAATCCAGATTGCATCCGGTCAGACGGACAAATATCTGTCTGCGACCAGCCAGCATACCTTCGCCCTGAATGGATGAAAATATCTCATTTATGCAGAGCAACTTACTCATAGTAGCAGGCTGATGCGTTATCAGATTCCCAGACCGTGATGGAAGCCACCTTGATATTGTCATTGTTCAGCTTTTCGGATATGCGCTGGTACAGGTATCTGGAGATATGCTCGGATGACGGAGAAACAGTCTGGAAGGCAGGGTTTTCATTGAGATATTTGTGGTCAAGCTCGTTAATTATGGCGCCGGCTTCCCTTTTCAATACTTTGAAATCGATCCCCAGGCCGGCTTGATCAAGCTCGCGGGCAGTTACGCAAACGTCTACTTTCCAGTTGTGGCCATGCAGATTTTCACAATCACCCTGGTAGTTGATTAAATTATGTGCTGCGGCAAAACTGGTTCTGATGGTCAGATTATACACAAAAGTCTCCTCTGGCTGGTTTACTGATAGTTTCCGATTTGGAAAAGTGGAGTGATATTACACAAAAAAAGGGGTAACCACAAGGAGAACTCCTCTGTCAGACCGTTTCGCCGGTTCTGTGTCAGGCAGTTCGATACCCTTTTCATCGGACATTTTGAGGAACAACAGGTAGGTGAGTTATTCTATTTAATCGCCATAATCGATGCCATCATGGCGCATCTGGTGGCAAAAGCCCCAGAGTTTATTTACGATGTCGGACTTTGGGATTCCTGTGTTAAGAGTTGAATTGAGCCAGAAATTCACCGGCGGTCATGACCGGAATAGTGGCAAAGCGAAAATCAGAGAGGTTACGGGTTATAATGGCACTCATACCGTTATCAAGCGCAGCATGATACTGGAGCGCGTCTTCAAAATCTGTGAACGGAGAAGTGAGTGCCTTATCGACTGAAGACTCATCGGCAGGGATGATACTGATCAATTGTCTGAGTATTTTCAGATTGGTTTTAATGGTTTCGGCTGAGTACTGTTTGCGCAGAATGTAAAAGATATTGGCGAATACGACAGGAGTTGTGTGTAGCTTCACCTTGCCGTACTCTGCCATAGCAAACAGTCGCTTGGCCTCGGCAACAAAAGGTTGCCGCCCGATGACAAGATCCAGGATTATGTCGGAATCAACATAAATATCCGGCGTCATTTATATTTCTCTTCAAGATACGCTGTAATCTCTTCACGGCCCCTGTCACTAACATTCATGGGGAGAATACCGGAAAGACTTGCCACAATCGGTGTGATTTCCTCTGTTGAACTATCCTTGCGGACAATCAGTTTCAGGTAGCTTTCGACCATATTGGAAAGACTTCTATGCTGCTGACGCGCATATTCCTTGGCCTGTTCGATCACATCGCTTTCAATGCTCAACGTTAGTTTGGTCTGCATGGCGCACCCCCTACGTATAAAATATCAAGCATTATACGTAAAGTCAACTGGGTTTAAACCACGAGGAGAACTCAGCCAGCAGCATATCGTTTGGGTCGCCACACCTGATATTACCGAGTCTGACATCCTCAGTATTGAAGCAGACCTGATTGAAACCTTAAATCCAAAAGCCAATGTTATTCGCACCACACCTCCCTATGAGTTACAAGAAGTAACGAAAGAAATAATCCATCAGTATAGATTTCGCATTCATGAACATCGCCCAAAACGCCGCTAAAATAGTAGCCAACCCGGTTACCCCTCAAAAGAAAGCTTTCCGGCATGTTTTGTCATCAGACTCCTGAGTTTTTTGAGCGCCACAATCTCGCACAATGCAACATGAACGACCTCTGTCCGGTTCTTAACTCCCAAAATTTGTACAGCTTCATCGGCCAGTTTGGTATCCAGCCTTATTGTTTTCATTGCATCTGTCATAAGTGATACCTTAAGTCCGAAGCAAAATCACCCAACCTCCAGCACTAACGGACACTGTGAGTACAGTCAGTCAGAGCAATCTGCACATCAAAATGCAGATCGCAAAGCTTGTCCGGCGAATAGCTTTTATGAGATTGTTTGAGTGATGTGAGTTTATCTCGTATTACAACCTTCATCCCTCTCTTTATCTGTTGGCGTGCCAAGGTGTTTTGTTGTAATGTGTCCGATCTAAATATGTTGAAAATGGGATGTGCATCATGACAACAAATGAAGATTTCAAGCTTCCCCTGACGACTTCAGATCCAACTTGTGATGTTGTGGAAAGTCTGCGTGAAACCGCGCCTCATCTGTTTTCCGAGGGCAAGATCGATTTTGACAAACTCAAAGAACTTCTCGGCGGACAGATCGAACAAGGAACGGAGCGCTACGGGCTCAGTTGGGCAGGGAAGTCGGAAGCCTTCCGCAATGTGCAGACGCCCAGCGTTGCTACGCTGTTGCCAATGCCGAGTGAGAGCGTCGATTGGGACAACACCGAAAACCTGATCATTGAGGGGGATAATCTCGAAGTACTGAAGCTGTTGCAGAAGCCCTATCACGGCAAGGTCAAGATGATCTACATCGACCCGCCATACAACACTGGCAACGAGTTCATCTACCCGGACAATTTCCGGGAAGGGTTGCAGGATTACCTGCGATATTCGGGGCAGGTGAGTGAAGAGGGGGTCAAGCAGACAACTAACACCGAGACCAGCGGTCGCTTTCATTCCACCTGGCTGAGCATGATGTATCCCCGTCTTTTTCTGGCGCGCAACCTGCTGAAAGACGATGGTGTGATTTTCGTAAGCATCGATGATAACGAGGTTCATAACCTGCGGATGCTTATGAATGAGGTGTTTGGGGAGGAAAATTTTGTAGCAACAATTTGCTGGCAGAAGACCTATAGCCCAGCAAATGATAAAAAAGGCATTGATGCAATGCACGATTACTTGCTGTGCTATGGCCGTTCCGAAATACTTACAATCAATCTCCTCTCAAGGACAGAGAAGCAAGATGCCGCATACTCCAATCCTGATAACGATCAACGAGGGCCTTGGAAAGCTGTAGACGCGACGAGAGCTGAACACCGTGATTATGCATTCTATCCAATCACAACTACCAGCGGCAAAGAAGTTTGGCCTGCCAAAGGTAGAAGCTGGGTTTTTACGAAAGAAGAATTACCGGGCTTGATTGCAGACAACCGCCTTTGGTTTGGTGTTAACGGTGATAGTAAACCATCGAAGAAGCTCTTTCTTACCGATGTTAAGCAAGGTGTTGTTCCAACAACGTGGTGGCCGCACGAAGATTGTGGGCATAATGATGAGTCCAAGAAAGAGCTGAAACGAGTATTTTCCGAAGACGTACCTTTCCAAACACCAAAACCGACACGGTTGATTAAGAGGATGCTGCACCTGTCAACATGTAGCGCAAACCAAGACATCATCCTCGACTTCTTCGCCGGTTCCGGCACCACGGCGCAGGCTGTAATGGAGCTGAATCGCGAGGACAATGGCAACCGTAAATTCATCCTCGTTCAACTACCGGAAAAGACCGAGAACCCCGCATTCCCCACTATCGCCGACATTACCCGTGAACGGGTGCGGCGGGTTATTGATAAACTTAACGGCGAAAGGCAAATCCCCCCTATCCCCCCTTTCACAAAGGGGGGAACTGGTTCTTCCTTGTCTTTAAAGGGAGCGCCAATGGACTCATTGTTCGCAGAAGAAACAGTGACAGGTTCTCTCCCCCCTTTAGGAAAGGGGGGCGGGGGGGATTTAGGTTTCCGCGCTTTCAAACTATCTTCTTCCAACTTCAAGATCTGGGACGCCGACCATGCGCCCGCAACCTCTGATGCCCTGGCTGAACAGCTCAAGCTCTACGCCGACAACATCGAGCATCTGCGCGACAAGCAGGATATCCTCTATGAATTAATCCTCAAAACCGGCAAGCCGCTTTCGAGCAGGATTGAAACCATAGAAATCCCCTCCCCCTTGACGGGGGAGGGTCAGGGTGGGGGTGAAGGCGCCACTTGCACGGATGCCGGCAGCTTCCCCCACCCCCCGGCCCCCTCCCGCCAGGGGAGGGGGAGTGTTGTGTACTCCGTATCCGAAGGGCAACTCCTCATCTGCCTGGAAAATCCGATCACCAAAGAGATCCTGCGCGGCATGATGAAACGCAAGCCGCTGCAGATTCTCTGCCTCGACACCGCTTTCGGCGGTGATGACGCGCTTAAAACTAATACCGTGCTGGAAGCCAAATCGCACGGCATCGTGTTCAGAACGGCATAAGGAGACGGCCATGCAACGAGATGAAGCCATTGCCATACTTCAAGCGCACAAGGACGAGATAATTACCCGTTTTCATGTCAAGCATCTGGCCCTGTTCGGTTCCACGGCACGTAACGAGGCGCGCGATGAGAGTGATGTGGATGTCCTGGTTGATTTTGACGGGCCAGCGACCTTCAATGGTTATTTTGACCTCCAATTCTATCTTGAAGAATTGTTCCATCTGAAGGTCGATCTGGTCTGCAAAAACTCGGTACGTCCCAGAATAAAGCCCTACATTGATCGGGAGGCACTTTATGTTGCGTGATTGGATTCAGTTTTATGATGACCTGATAGAGTTTTGCTCTCGCATTCTTGACTATACTGCCGGTTTGACAAGAGAGGATTTCGAGGAGTCTAAAGTAATTTATGACGCTACAGTAAGAAATGTTGAATTAATCGGAGAGGCCGCGAAGAATATTCCTGAGCAGATTCGCCTGCAAATACCGGATGTGCCGTGGCAAAGACTAATAGCGACGCGAAATATTCTTGCTCACGATTATTTCGGCATAAATAATGACATTCTCTGGGACATCATCGAGAACAAGGTCCCCGAATTAGCGCATAAACTCAGAACCGTCAAGAAACAACTCCCGGCACTTTTTGATGAAAATACTCTTTGACGAAAACCAGCAGTACCAGCTTGACGCCATTAATTCCGTGGTTGACCTGTTCAAGGGGCAGCAACCCGCATCGGGGGCCTTCGAGTTCAGCCTGAAGAATGACGACCTCCTTTTCTCTGAACTCGGTTTAGGTAACCGTCTGCCGCTTTCCGAGGAGACGCTTCTCGAAAACCTGCGCACGGTACAGCGCCGCGACGGTGTCACAGAAAGCGAAAGTCTGGACGGCATGAACTTCTCGGTCGAGATGGAGACCGGCACCGGCAAGACCTATGTCTATCTCCGCACCATCTACGAGTTGCACCGAAGTTATGGCTTCAAAAAGTTCATCATCGTCGTGCCAAGCGTAGCCATCCGCGAAGGGGTAATGACCAGCCTGCGACTGACGCGGGAGCACTTCTCGACCCTTTACGGCAATGTTCCGGTTGATAGTTGGGTCTACGATTCCCGCCAGGTTTCAAAGCTGCGCCAGTTTGCCCAATCTAACACCTTGCAGATAATCGTCATCAACATCGATGCGTTCAACAAGCAGACCAATAACGTCATCCACAAGGAAAACGACCGGCTTTCAGGATACCGCCCCATTGAATTCGTCCAGTCGGCAAATCCCATCGTCATCATGGATGAACCGCAAAACATGGAAAGCGATCAGGCCAAGGCAGCGATTGCCAGCCTGGGTCCTCTCTGCACCCTGCGTTACTCCGCGACCCACCGCAATCTTTACAATCTTGTCTATCGGCTCGACCCGGTGCGCGCCTATGACCTGAAGCTGGTTAAGCGGATTGAGGTCGATTCCGTCCTTGATGATTCCGATTTCAATCAGCCGTACATCTATTTTCAGTCAATCAGCGCCACCAGTTCCAAAATTACGGCCAAGCTGATGATCGATATCAACGAAAAGGGAGCGCCCAAGCGTAAGGCCATCACCATTTCAAGCGGTGGTATCGATCTATTCGACAGATCCAATGGCCGCGAAAACTACAAGGGTTACATCGTCGATGAAATAGACGCCGGAAATGCCACTATTTCTTTCAGCAACGGTTTGAATCTCTCTGTCGGCCAGAATCACGGCGGACGTGTGGATGACCTGATGCGGGTGCAGATCCGTGAAACGGTCAGAGAGCATTTCGAAAAGGAGTTGCGGATCAAGCGCACCCTGCCTGAGGGCCAACGCTTGAAGGTGCTTTCCCTTTTCTTTATTGACCGGGTTGCCAATTACTGGCCTCAGGATGGTAAGATTCGTTATTGGTTTGTCGAGGCATACAAGGAATTTGCGGCTCATCCAAAGTATGCCGAACTGCCGGCACTTGCGGTTGATACCGTTCATAACGGCTATTTTGCCGCATACAAAGGGATTCCAAAGGATACTCGCGGGGACAGCGCCGCTGATGATGACGCCTATGAGCTGATCATGCGCGACAAGGAACGTCTGCTTTCCCTTGAAGAACCGTTACGCTTCATTTTCAGCCACTCTGCCCTTCGTGAAGGGTGGGACAATCCCAATGTCTTTCAGATTTGTACGCTCAATGAAACCAAATCGGAGATCAAGAAGCGGCAGGAGATCGGGCGCGGCTTGCGTCTGCCGGTGCTGGAAACCGGTGAGCGCTGCTTTGATCCGAATATCAATCGGCTGACGGTTATTGCCAACGAAAGTTATGATGATTTTGCCCGGCAACTGCAAACCGAGATTGAAGATGAATGCGGGGTGAAGTTTGAAGGGCGGATTTCCAACAAAAAAGAGCGTCGCACTGCCACACTAAAGGCTGGCTGGAAGCTTAACGACGATTTCAAGGAGCTGTGGCAACGGATCAAGTTCAAAACCCGCTATGCCGTGAATTATGAAACCCCGGTGTTGATCGAGAAAGCCTCGGAACGGCTTCGCAACATGGAAAAAATCGCGACGGCACGGATTGTTGTTCGGAAGGCCGGAATCGGAATGGGTGAAAAGGGAGTTTCTACGACTCTGCTGGCGGTCCGGGAAGGGGAAACCAGCTATTCCACTGCACAACTTCCGGATCTGATTGGATATCTCCAGGACAAGACCGAATTGACAAGGTCCACTCTGGCCGAAATCCTTATCCGGTCCGGACGGCTGAGTGAGGTGACCCAAAACCCGCAGCAGTTTCTTGATCAGGCATTATCGGCGATACAGGCGGAATTGCATACGCTGATGATAAACGGCATAAAGTACGAACGTATAAACGGGCAGGAATATGAAATGCTCCTTTTTGAAGAGAAAGAGGTCATCGGTTACCTGACTAATATGCTCGAAGTCGATAACTCGATCTATGATGCGATTCTTTGGGAATCTGATGTCGAATATCAGTTTGCCGAGGCAATGAGCCACCGCGAAGACATCAAGCTCTTCATCAAATTACCGTCATGGTTCAATGTGGAAACCCCAATCGGCAGCTATAATCCTGATTGGGCCATTGTCAAAGAGAATGATGAAAAGGTCGATCTTGTTCGAGAAACTAAAGGGACAAAAAAAGAGTTGAAGATGCGTGGTTCCGAATGGGCCAGGATACAGTGTGGAAAGGCACATTTTGAGGAGCTTGGCGTTGATTTCGATCATGTAGTTCTTGCGAGTAATGTTTAAAATTCTTTGGTGCAATATCAAGGACAAAACTATGGGCAACCACAAGGGTTGCCCATAGATACGAACAAAAAAACAGCTGGTTCTATTTCTGCGAAGCTTCCAGCGCCTGCTCAATATCGGCAATGATGTCGTCTATACACTCTATCCCGATTGAGAGCCTGATGAAATCGGCCGTCACGCCGGATGCCACCTGCTCTTCGGCTGATAGCTGCTGATGAGTGGTTGATGCCGGGTGGATGACCAGAGATTTGGCATCGCCGATATTGGCGAGGTGAGAGAGCAGCTTGACGTTGTCTATGAATTTCTTGCCGGCCTCCATGCCCCCCTTGATACCGAAACCGATGATGGCCCCCTCCCCTTTTGGCAGATACCGTTTTGCCCTGGCGTGATCCTTGTGGCTCTCCAACCCTGGATAATTGACCCAGGAAACCAGCGGATGTGCCTCCAGCCGTTTTGCCACGGCACGGGCATTTTCAACATGCCTGGACATCCTGACATGAAGGGTCTCCAGCCCCAGGATGATCTGGTGCGAGTTGAACGGAGATATGCAGGCGCCCATGTCGCGCAGCAGGGAAACCCTCATTTTGATGATGTAGGAAATGTTTGCAAGCGCTTCCCAGAAAACAAGGCCGTGGTAGGAAGGATCCGGTTCGGTAAATTCAGGGAACTTTCCGTTATTCCAGGGGAACTTGCCGCCGTCAACAACCGCGCCGCCAATGCTGGTGCCGTGACCGCCGATAAACTTTGTCAGAGAATAGACAACAATATCGGCGCCATGCTCAAGCGGCTTGAACAGAAACGGTGTAGTGACGGTGTTATCAACTACAAAAGGGATACCAGCCTGGTGCGCCACAGCCGCTATCGCCTCAAAATCATCGACATTGTTTTTGGGATTGCCGACCGACTCGCTGTAAACCAGCCTGGTGTTTTCATCGATCGCATTCCGTACATTTTCAGGATCAGATGTATCGACAAACTTGACCGTAATGCCAAGTTTCGGGAGGGTATAGTGAAACAGGTTGTAGGTGCCACCGTAGAGATAGTTGGTGGAGACGATATTCTGTCCGGCCTGCGCGATGTTCAGCACCGCATAGGTGATGGCAGCCTGCCCTGAGGCAACGGCCAGCGCGGCGACTCCGCCGTCCAGAGCGGCCAGGCGCTGTTCGAGAACGTCGGTTGTCGGATTCATCAGTCTCGTATAAATGTTGCCGAATTCCTTGAGGCCAAACAGATTGGCGGCATGTTCGGAGCTTTTGAATACATAGGAAGTAGTCTGATAGAGCGGCACCGCCCGCGAGAGGGTGGTTGGATCCGGTGTCTGACCGGCATGGAGAGTAAGAGTCTCAAATGATTGGATTTTGTCTGACATAAAGCCCCTCCGCTAGGTAGTTATATTAAGTTCTGAAGCCTATATTTCTCATGCAATCAAGTCAAGTTTATTTTGTTCAGATTGTAATTGTCTCGCCAGGCCGCAGACGCCTCTGCTCTTCCTTGACCGGGTTGTTGATTGAGTTGGTCAGAAGATAGAAAAACAGTGCTATCAGAGCGATAACCGTAATGAACGTCGGCAGAATTCGAACGGATTCATCCCGCTTTTGCGAAGAAAGAATGAAGCCGAATGCCACCAGAACAACGCCGTAACTTCCTATCGCTGTGGCCCAGAATATCCCCAGGCTATAGACGCGATTTTCGGCAGACATTGATAACGAAAGCATCTCGGAAAGGCTGGCATGATAAAAGCTGGCCAGAATTATCAGCACCAGGGACGCCATGACCAGCCGCAAACCGTTTCTGACAGTACGTTTACGCATTGCGCTTTTCCTGTAAACAAGCCATTAACTGCACCATGAAACGTCACCAAGACCAGCCCGCAGAACCTCCGGCAGATCACCAATCAGACTGACAACCGAGCTTACGTCGGTGGTGAGAAGGCCGCCGTCAATCACAAAATCGATCTGATTTCCGAAGGTGTCTGATATAACCCAGGGGTCTCCGACCGGATCCTCGCCGGAGAGATTGGCGCTGGTGGTAATGATCGGATTGCCAAGCGCCGTGACAAGATCGATGCAGATGCGATTATCAGGAATCCTTATTCCAACCGTCTTCTGACGGGTCAGAAGTAGATCCGGCACTTCGCGAGTTGCTTCAAGAACAAAGGTGTAAGGGCCTGGAAGATAACGTTTAAGCAGTTTGAAGGCGGAGTTGCTGACCCTGGCATAGTGAGAGACTTCGGAGAGCGATGAGCAGATAAACGAGAAAGGCTTGTTTCTCTCCCGCATCTTGATCTGATAGATGCGCTCAATACTCTTTTTACAGAGAATTGAACAACCGATTCCATAGGTGGTGTCGGTCGGATAGGCGATAATCCCGCCATTTTTCAGACAATCTGCAATTCTGGCGATATTGCGCGGCTGCGGATGATCGGGATGAATTTCAAGAATCATGATCAGATTCCGCCTCATCATCAGGGTCTGGCGCCGCCAGTTCCAGCAAATTGTCAGCCGCCTCATGCGGCAATTCCTGGACATCGCGCAGTTTGCGCTCTATGACGCGGGTACGGGTGGCGGCCTGGTCAATATGATTGCCGGCCTCCAGCAGTTTTTTCCTGGTTTTGTCAAGGACAGCGCCGAATTTGGAAAACTCGGTACGAACAGCCCCCAGCAGATTCCAGACTTCAGCGGAACGTTTTTCGATCGCCAACGTTCTAAAGCCCATCTGCAAACTGTTCAGCAATGCCGCCAGTGTAGTTGGACCGGCCACCATGACCTTGAATTCGCGCTGCAATACATCAAAAAGGCCCGGCAATCTCAAGACCTCGGCATAAAGGCCTTCGGTCGGCAGGAACATGACGCCGAAATCGGTGGTATGGGGCGGATCCAGATACTTGTCGCGGATGTTTCTGGCCATCTCGCGCACAGCTCGGTCAAGCAGCCTGGAGGCCTCGGCCGCGGCGATAATGTCACCAAGCTCCTGTGCTTCAACCAGCCTCAGGTAATCCTCCTGCGGGAATTTGGCATCCAGCGGCAGCCAGACCAATCCATCCTGGGTGCCGTCACGCCCCGGCAGTTTGAGTGCAAATTCGACCCGCTGACCGCTGCCGGACCTGGTTTCAACATTGGAATCATACTGGCCGGGAGACAGAATCTGCTCCAGCAGGCTGGCCAGCTGCACCTCGCCGAACGTGCCGCGAGTTTTCACATTGGTCAGCACTTTTTTCAGATCGCCTACGCCGATCGCCAGGGACTGCATCTCTCCCAGGCCGCGCTGGACAAGCTCCAGACGTTCGCTGACCAGCTTGAACGATTCACCCAGTCGCTTCTCAAGGGTGTCATGCAGCTTTTCATCAACCGTAGCCCGCATCTGCTCCAGCTTTTTGGCATTATCTTCCTGAATCAGGCGCAGGCGGGCATCGACGCCCTCACGCAGTTTGTCCAGCCGCGACTCATTGCTGGCCGTCAACTCCTTCAACTGCGAGGCGAACAGCTCCAGCTGGTTTTTCTGCAAACCGGCAATATCACTCATGCGCTTCAGGAGCGAATCACCCAGAACCGTCATACCGCCGGACATCTCCTCGCGGGACAGGCGAACACCGGCCTGAAGTTCCTCACGCCCACGGGCAAGCTCGTCGCGAAGAAAACGTTCCTGACGTTCAAACGACTTTTCAAGGGCGTCAATTCTGGTCAGCAGCTCTGAAGAACCGGACATGCCGCTTTTGAACCTGAAATACAAAAGGCAGAGCATGGCAAAACAGGCCAGCAGAAATATTGTGATGAAATAGCCCATGAATGGTGTCATTGCTTTGACCTTTCCGACAACCATCTTGAAAGCCGCGCAAATTCCTCAAGTGACAACGTCTCGCCACGTCTGCGGCCATCAATGTCACAGGCCGCCAACAGTTCGGCAAGATCAGTATTGATGGTGCATTCAGCCGATTTCAGGCAGTTGGCCAGCGTTTTTCTGCGCATCGAAAAGGCGCTTTTAATAACGTTTCTAAAAATGTCCTCGTTGCCCACCACAGCCCGTGGTGCTGCCAGTGCCGAAAAAGTCATTATGGCCGAGTCAACTTTGGGACACGGGTGAAAGCAGCCCGGCGGCACGATAAACTCCCTGTGAATGTCAAACCAGAGGCCCAGCAATACTGTTGTCACGCCGTAATCAGAGCAATCCGGCGCGGCAGCCAGACGATCTCCGACCTCTTTCTGGAGCATCAGGGTCATACTGGAGAGCCGGTCATGTACCTTGATGAGACGGAACAAAACCTCGGTCGAAATGTTGTAAGGCAGATTGGCGACCACTTTCCATTTTCCGGCCGACAGCGGAAGAACTGTTTCCAGATCGACCTTGAGCACATCGGCATCTATAACCGACACCCGCTGATTGTCCTTGAACATCTCCCGGTGCCAGGCTGCCAGGGCGTGGTCGAACTCGATCAGCACCAGCCGGCCGGCGCGCTCTGCAATCTGACTGGTCAAGGCTCCGCGACCAGGCCCGATCTCAAGCACTGCATCATCAGGCCCTATATCGGCCACACGAATGATTTTATCGATGACGTTCCGGTCTACCAGAAAGTTCTGGCCAAGTGATTTTAGCGGCCGCCGGGCTGAGCTCACGGTAATAACTCCTTTATGCTGTCCATATCCCAAGTGGCGGTAACGTCCTGCGCCGAAGAAGAGGCCAATCCATTGGAGAGGTAATAATCGCCGGGAACTGCCAGCATGGCGGCATTGTCACCACATAGCGACGGTTTGGGAATTGAAAGGCCGATCTGCAGTTTTTCACAGAGCCGTGTCATGCGCGCCCTCAAGCCGCTGTTGCAGGCTACGCCGCCGGCTACAACCAGGTGGCGTGCGCCTGTCTGCCGGATGGCAGATTCGGTTTTGGATGCCAGGACATCACAGACGGCCTGTTGAAATGAGGCGCACAGATCACTGATTTCCCGGCTGCCGGCAACCTGCGGATGCCGGGCGACATGTTGCAGCAGAGCGGTTTTGAGACCACTGAAACTGAAGTTCAAAGAACCGTCGTGCAATAGTGGACGTGGCAGACGGACAGCATCAGGATTTCCGGTCTGGGCCAGCTTGTCGATCAGCGCGCCGCCGGGATAATCCATCCCCAGGATTTTGGCGGATTTGTCATAGGCCTCTCCAGCGGCATCGTCAATGGTTCTGCCTAAGGTCGTATAGCGGCCGAAACCATCAACATGGTAGAGGTGCGTATGGCCGCCAGACACGACCAGCGCCAGAAAAGGAAACTCCACCGGCTGTTCAAGAAAAGCAGCAAAGATGTGCCCTTCGATGTGATGGACACCTGCAAATGGAATGATTTGTGCGGCGGCAATCGCCTTGGCCGCAGAAAATCCAACCAGCAGGGCGCCGGACAGCCCCGGTCCGCGGGTGACGGCGACACCTTCGATGTCTTCCATGCCGACTCCGGCCTCTTCCAGAGCCTGGCTGATAACCGGGCAGATCATCTCAAGGTGTTTGCGGGAAGCGATCTCAGGAACAACGCCGCCATATTCGGCATGTATGGCGACCTGGGAAGAAACAATCGAGGATAGTATTGTACGGCCGTCTTGCACAACAGCAGCGGCGGTTTCGTCACAGGATGTTTCAATGGCAAGAAGAAGCATTTACAGCAGATTCGCAGCCAGCTCTGCCAGCTCGGAGCGCTCGCCCTTGGTCAGAGTCACATGCGCCGCGATCTTCTCCCCCTTGAACTTTTCAACCAGATAGGTCAGGCCGTTGCTTGAAGAATCAACGTAGGGGTTGTCAATCTGGTACGGATCGCCGGTCAGAACAATTTTGGTACCCTCTCCCACTCGTGTGACAATGGTTTTAATCTCGTGCGGAGACAGGTTCTGGGCTTCATCTACGATCAGATACTGGTTGGGAATCGAACGCCCCCGGATGTAAGTCAGCGGTTCGATATCCAGAAGACCCATGGCCATCAGTTCCTTGTAGCCCTTGCTGTGGCGCTTCTCGGACTCATGTCCTGAGATCAGCAACTCGACGTTATCGAAGATCGGCTGCATCCAGGGGGTCAGTTTTTCTTCAATATCACCCGGCAGAAACCCGAGATCCTTGCCCATCGGAAAAACCGGACGGGAAACCAGCAGGCGGTTATATACATTCTCCTCGGCGGTCTTGTGCAGACCGGCTGCGATCGCCAGCAGGGTTTTGCCGGTGCCGGCCTTGCCGACCAGCGTCACCAGCTTGATGGTGTCGTCCATCAGGACATCCAGCGCAAAGGACTGTTCACGGTTTCGGGGGTACAGGCTCCAGATCCCCTCTTTGGCAACCTTGCGAACCGGCACAATACGGGCATTGGCCGGATCATTCCGACAAATTGCGGTATGAGACGGATTGACACTGTCCACGATCGTTATAAATTCATTGGGAGCCAGTTCCACCGGGGCTTCAAGCCACCCCTGACCATAGAAACGATCAACAGCCTCCGGCGGCACGACGATACTGCGTGTTCCTGAATAGAGATCCTGAATATCAACTTTATCGGACTCGTAATCTTCGGCAATCATTCCGATGGCATCGGCCTTGATGCGCAGATTGCTGTCCTTTGTAACAAAAATGGCCTGAATATCCTGAAAACGATCCCTGATATCCTGGGCAACCGCCAGGATACGATTATCGCCGCTGTCTACCCGCAGATCAACCGGCAGATTTTTCAGATATTTTTCAGTGAACATCTCAACCCGCAAGGTTCCGCCTGCAGGCATCGGAATACCGGAGGCCAGTGAGCCTTTTTCACGCATCGCGTCAAGTATGCGCGAGACCATGCGCGCATTTCGGCCTGTCTCGTTCATATCTTTTTTGAAACGATCCACCTCTTCAATAACCGTGATCGGAATGATGATATTGTTATCTTCGAATTTGAAAAGCGATTGAGGGTCGTGCAGCAGGACGTTGGTATCCAGAATGAAGTTCTTCACAGGCAACCTTTCTAAATGGAGTTGGGTACGACGGGAACAGCAGAATATACCGGCACTTTACTTTTCAATAATCTGTATTGTTATGCCTTCGCGCTTTCCAAGCAATTTGATCCACACCGGACGTTTGCGATAGGTAGCATCAAGTACGACTTCGCCATTCTTGTTTATGGCCGATAAAACGCTTTCAGGAGAATCGTTGATCGTAAAGTATGTGTAAATGCCTGTCTTATAAAGCTGCTCCTTTGAAAACGGCCTCTCGGGAGCTAGTGAACAGGCAGCACATACCAGCAGGGCCAACAGTAATGCCATGAATAGTTTCATCTGGTAACTCCTTTGTCTTTCAGCGGCTTTGGTCTTCAGCTTATGATCAAAGACGCGATTAGTTTGCGTAGCGGGATAAAAACAGGTTTGAGTACAGGATCGTCAGAATAGCACAGAATGTTTTATCCTTAATAACGGCAGTTACTCTCACAGAGTTCACAGAGACACAGGGAAAAACAGTGTTTACAGGCAAAAAGGGGTTCACCCAAAAGGTGATCTGAATTCAGAACTTTATTGTTTGAATTATCCAGTAAATACTTATGGTTATAACTCTGAGAGCTCTGTGTCTCTGTGAGAGCTGCATTTACAGGTTTATTTTCCTGGCGCATTGTACAACGGCATCAGAAAAAAATGCAATCTCTTCACTGGTGGTGGACCATCCCGGACTCAAGCGAAGCGTGCCGCCCGGAAGCGTTCCAAGGGTGTCATGCGCCAGCGGAGCGCAGTGCAGACCGGCCCTGACGGCGATATCAAAGCCCTGATCAAGTTCAGCCGCCAGCAGAGAGGAGTCGACACCGGTAATAGTAAAGGAGAGCAGAGATCCCCTGAGCGAGCTCTCTTCCGGCCCGTAAATGGTCAGACCCGGAATCGGCCTCAATCCGGACTGCGCCTGCTCCAGCAGATTTCGTTCATGCTGAAACAGCGCTTCAATCCCTTTTTCCAGAATAAAGTCAATGCCGGCCTTTAAACCGGCAATTCCTGGCAGATTCAGGGTGCCGGTCTCAAAGCCTTCCGGCATCGTGAGCGGCTGCTCCAGCGAAGTGGAATCCGTCCCGGTACCCCCTTCCAGGATCGGCTTCAGCCGCAGATGAGGCGCAACGTACAGCAGGCCGGTGCCGGGCGGCCCCAGAAGCCCCTTGTGTCCAGGCGCTGCCAACAGATCAATCCCTTCGGATACGACATCAATCTTCAAGTAACCGGCTGACTGGGCGGCATCAACCAGAAACATGGCCCCGGCTTCATGGCAGATGGCAGCAATCCTGCCGATCGGCTGAATGGCGCCGCAAACGTTGGAAACATGGCTGACCGCGATCATACGGGTGTTTGGGCGCAGCGCCGAATGGATGTCGTCCGGGTTGACCATGCCGTCCGGACCGGCCTGTACAATCGTCAGTTCCAGGCCGGCATCACGAAGTGAATACAACGGCCGCATAAGAGAGTTATGCTCCATTGAAGTTGTTATGACATGATCGCCCGGCAATAGGGTTCCATGCAGCGCCAGATTGAGAGCGCCGGTTGCATTGTGTGTAAAGATTATCCGTGATGAGTCGGGTATTGAAAAAAGTCCGGCGACCGCCTCTCGAGCCCGGAACATGATCCTGGAGGCTTCCAGAGATCTCTGGTAACCTCCGCGCCCGGGCGAAGCGCCGACCTGGCGCATGGCGTATTCAACAGCCTGATAAACTGACTCAGGCTTGGGGAAAGATGTGGCAGCGTTATCCAGATAAACAGACATCAATATCCTTTTATTACGGTATTAACGGTGGTTTTTCGGTCAGCCAGGGAAACACCTGAACAGTGCCGGAACGGGGATCAAGAACAGCATCATGAATCTTTTGGGTTATGATAGCCTGATCGGAAGAACCCCACCAGTTAAGCAGCGCGTTTAAATCCTCGCGACCGGCATTGTACAGGTTAAAACCAAAATTGGAGCTGAATATATTTCCCGATATAAGAGCGCGGCCATCTTCCAGACGAATAGCGTCACGGCTGTTGTCTGCAAAGCGGCAGCGTTGAATTTTCATGCGGGCGCCTGAAAGATGTAAAGCCGTTTCCCGGTTATTGACAAATCGCGACATCAAGATCTGTCCTTCCCCCCCTTTGAAGCGAGCACCAGTTCCGTTTGCAGATACCTCTGACGATGAGATTTTAACCCGGCAGTC
>JACRCG010000337.1 GCA_016219145.1 Deltaproteobacteria bacterium
CCCTCCCGTCAAGGGAGGGGGAATATTTTACAGCCCTGCCTTGGCCTTCTGCGCCTTTTTGGCCAGCACCCGCGCGATCTCGTGCTTCAACTCGCTCAGGTCACCCGACTTGACTACATAGCCGTCAGCAAGCCAGGCCGAGAAATCGTCCTTGTAGCAGGAAAAGGCCGAACAGAGGATGACCGGCATCTCGTGACGCTCTTTGACCAGCTTTTGCAGCAGTTCTATGCCGCTTTCGTTCTTGAGTTTGATGTCAAGAACGGCCAGGTCAAACGCTCCGGCCTGCAGCTTCTCGGTCGCTTCTGCAATAGTGGCGGCTGTCACCACTTCATAGCCCTCTTCCGCAAGCGCATCCGTGTACAGCAAGCGAATATTCGCCTCATCGTCTACTACCAGCAATCTGCTCATGATTATTCCTCCTTCCGGGTAGGTAGTTTGATCATACAGGTAAGTCCGCCCTCCGGCGGCGTCAAGACTGTCAGTGGTATATTCTGCCTTTCCAGCATGGTTCTGCAGAGCGCCAGTCCAAGCCCGCTGCCCATGTCATGCGTGAAGGCAAACGGCGTCAGCAGAGCGTCCAGCTCCTCCTGGGAAACTTTACGCCCCTTGTCCTCAACAGTAATAAGGATATATTCGTCATCAGTCGTTGCGGAAACCTTGATTGTTTCGCCTGTGCGGCCTTCCATATCGCTGATTATAAGAGTACGCACACAGAAGGAGACCTGTTTGATGTCGATATATGCCTGCGGGAGACTGCTGTCAGGTTCAAATACGCATTCGCTGTGCCTGATTACCAACAGGCCTTCGACATCCTTGATGGCACTCTCCACCAGCCGGTTTACATCCCAGAAATCACGGGTGGGGTAGAGCGAGTCGGAGTAGTTCAGTATTTCCTCCAGAACTCCCTCCAGCTGGCGGGTCTCGGTAACGATAGACTCGATGAAATCACGTTTGGGATCTGATGGCCGGCTGCTTTTCAGGATCGATCTGGCAAATCCGCCAATGATCATAAGCGGGTTGCGGATGGAGTGGGCAATGCTGGAGGTGATACGCCCGACCAATGCCATCTTCTCCATCCGGACGAGCAGATCCTGCTGCTCTTTCAGCTTTTTGCCCGCTTCGGTTACTCGATTCAGCTCTACCTGCAAACGGTCATAGAGGGTGGCCCTCTCAATGGCAAATGCAACCGGGAAACTGAAGGTCTCCAGCGAGTGCATGTCCTCATCGGTAATGTGGCGGCGGGTGATGCAGTTGTCGGCGATAATCATGCCGACCCGCCGGTTGCGGGAGATCAGCGGCATCAGAAGGAAGGTGTCCACTCCCAGCAGCGAGGCGAAATGCGGATCAACATCGGGGTGCTGAAAGGCATTTTCAATCAGTACCGGGTGCCTTCCATCAAGCGCCCTGATGAGGACGTGATCTGCACTTGAGAGTGGAACTGCCAGCTGCTCCAGAATATCGTGGAATTTTGCCCGCTCGGCCGAAAGCTTGTTCTGGCGGAAATTCTGCGCCAGCGTTTGCAGATCCATATCGTTCATGGAGATTTCGTTCCAGGTCTGGGTAGCCTCTTCGAGATTTCTGGGCCCGATCGCCAGATATCCCTTCAGCAGACCGGCATCACGGTCCGTCATCAGCAGAAAGGCGCGATTCATGCCGAAGCCCTTGCCGGCGGTAATGGCCGTCAGCGCGACAGAAAGCACCTCTTCCAGATCAGTGGAGCTTTGCAGTACATAACCGAGTTCATGCAGAAAGCGGATTTCAAGAGTTTTGGTATCGAGGAAACTTACCAGGGAATGGATCTGCGTCTTCTGATGTTGAAATTCGCTGTGAACAATGGAGAAGGCGGTTGCCAGAGGGTGGTTGCTGTCTTGAAAACGGGCCAGGTCATTTTTGAAGTTGGTGCAGTCACAGCACTTCTCCAGGATCCGCCGGCGCTGGGACAAAAGGAGTTCTTCATCCCCCGGGCCGATGTTGGGACAATCCCCCATTGCAATAGCTTCCCTGTCCCAGCAGCATTCCCAATCCAAGCGTAACCTCGTAAGATGTTGTTGGATCAAAGTATAGCAGTCAATTACAAGTATGCAACCAGGCCCCTTCGACTCCGCTCAGGGAACGGGAAAGGAGGTGGCTGAGCGGATGAACTGGGGCCCCCGGGCTGAGCGGAGCCGAAGCCTATTTCACTTTCCAGCTGGTTCCCTGCGCCGAATCCAGAAGTTGTATCCCTTTTTCCAGCAGAAGATCGCGGATCTCGTCGCCACGTGTAAAGTCTTTGGCCCGGCGCGCCTCGGCCCGCTGGGCAATCAACAGTTCGATCTCTTCCGGGCTGACATCCACCTGCCCGGCCCTGGCAGAGTTACTGGCCTCAAGCCACACAGCAGGCCTTGACGTGAACAGTCCCAAAACGCCCCCCGCCTCGTCAAACAGATGACTGACATGCGCAACCAGAGACAGGGACAGCGGCGTAAACTCCTTTACCTCAGCCAGAAACCGGTTGGTGGCCCGTACCATTTCAAAAAGAACGCCCAGCGCCAGGGCCGTGTTGAAATCATCATCCATGGCTTCAACAAAACGGGGGATGAACTGTTCAACCTTCTCCTGTAACTCCAGGCCGATCGGCGAAAGACTCTCAACCGCCGGAAGCTCGTTTGATGTTGATGGCTCGTTTAAAACTTCGTCTATCGCCGCCAGACAGGAATAAATCCGCTCCAGCCCGGTCCGGGCCTCGTCCAGGCTCTGATCCGAAAAATCAATCGGGGAGCGGTAGTGCGCCGAAAGAATGAAAAAGCGCAAGGTTTCGGGATCAAATTTTTGCAGAACCTCCCGGATGGTGAAAAAGTTGCCCAGCGATTTGCTCATTTTTTCAGAATTTATATTTACGAATCCGTTATGCAGCCAGTAGCGTACAAAGCGGCAGCCGTTGGCTGCCTCGGATTGGGCGATCTCGTTCTCATGGTGCGGAAAAATCAGATCCTTGCCGCCGCCATGAATATCAAAAGATTTGCCCAGAAATTTCATGCTCATGGCCGAACATTCGATATGCCAGCCCGGCCTGCCGTCACCCCAGGGTGATTCCCACCTCGGTTCACCCGGCTTGGAGCCCTTCCAGAGAGCAAAATCCATCGGATTGCGTTTCTTTTCCCCGACTTCAACCCGTGCGCCAGCCTGCATCTCCTCCAGGTTGCGTCCGGAGAGCTTCAGGTAATCCGGATAGGTCTCCACGGCAAAGTAGACGTCGCCATCTGCGGCATAGGCGTGACCCTTTTCGATAAGCGTCTCTATGATGGCCACAATGCCGCCGATATGATCGGTCGCCTTTGGTTCTACCGTCGGCCTGGCAAGCCCCAGCCGGTCCATATCCTCGTCAAAGGCCCGGATATAGCGATCGGCGATGGTGCGGTAGTCGGTCCCTTCCTGGTTGGCGCGGTTGATAATCTTGTCGTCGATGTCGGTGTAGTTGCGGACGTAGGTGACATCGTAACCGGCATATTTGAGATAGCGGTAGATAATGTCAAAAACCACGTTGGCGCGGGCATGGCCGATATGACAGTAGTCGTAGACCGTGACTCCGCAGACGTACATGCCGGCCTTGCCGGGCTGCTGCGGAACAAAGATTTCCTTTTCTCCGGAGAGGGTGTTGTAGACACGTAATGCCATTTTACAGGCTCCGATCGTAATATTGAGTCGTCACCGCTTTTTCAGCCATCCGCTCGTTTTTCCCGTTCAGCCAGGGCAAAATCCGCATCAACCATCATGTTCACCAATTGTTCAAAACTGGTTTTCAGCTGCCAGCCCAGCTGACGCCGGGCTTTGGATGGATCACCCAGCAGCAGGTCCACTTCGGCCGGACGGAAATACTTGGGATCAATCTGAATGACAACCCGGCCGGTGGCACGATCAATGCCCTGTTCCGCCTCGCCGCTCCCCTGCCACTCCAGCGGCATCCCCAGACGCTCGAAGACCTTTTCGGCAAAGGTGCGCACCATGTAGGTCTCGCCGGTGGCGATGACGTAATCCTCGGGCTGCTCCTGCTGCAGCATCAGCCACATCGCTTCGACGTAGTCGCCGGCAAAGCCCCAGTCGCGCTTGGCATCCAGATTACCCAGATAGAGGCAGTTCTGCATCCCCAGCTTGATGCGGGCGGCGGCACGGGTGATCTTGCGGGTGACGAAGGTTTCGCCGCGCCGGGGAGATTCGTGGTTGAAGAGGATGCCGTTGCAGGCGTACATGCCGTAACTTTCACGGTAATTGGTGGTGATGTAGAAGGCATAGGCCTTGGCGCAGGCATAGGGGGAACGGGGATAAAAGGGGGTGGTCTCCTTCTGGGGGGTTTCAACCACCTTGCCGTACAGCTCCGAAGAAGAGGCCTGGTAGAATCTGGTCTTCAGGCCGGTCTCTCTGATTCCTTCCAGAATCCGCACTGTGCCAAGGGCATCGACATCGCCGGTGTATTCCGGGACGTCAAACGAGACGCGCACGTGGCTCTGGGCGCCCAGATTGTAAATCTCGTCCGGCTGAATATCCCGCAGCAGCAGGTTGATCGAGCTGGCGTCGTTCAGATCGCCGTAGTGCAGCAGCATGCGCACATCCTTCTCGTGCGGATCGCGGTAGATATGGTTGATACGGCCGGTATTGAAGGAAGAGGAGCGCCGGATCATACCATGCACTTCGTATCCCTTTGACAGCAGCAGTTCGGCCAGATAGGAGCCGTCCTGGCCGGTGATGCCTGTTATAAGCGCTTTTTTCATCGCATCATTTCCTTTAGGAAAGAGAATTGTAGGGGCGAACTGCTGTTCGCCCAATCAGGGCGCAAGCGATGCGCCCCTACTTGCCCAGCAGCGGGCTCAGAACTTGATAAGTCAGGTATGCCACCAGGGCCGAGGCCGGTATGGTCAGAACCCAGGCCACCAGTATGCGCTGGGCCACCTTCCAGTTGACCGCAGTGAGGCGTTTGGAAAGCCCCACTCCCAGAATGGTGGAGGTAATGACGTGGGTAGTGCTGGTCGGCATGCCGAAAGCCGAGGCCCCCAGAATAACTCCGGCAGAGGCGGTTTCCACACAAAAACCGTGTACCGGCTGAAGTTTGACGAAGTCGCGCCCGACTGTTTTGATGATACGCCACCCGCCTGCCGCAGTACCCAGCGCCATAGCCGTTGCGCAGGCCACCATGACTTCCCATGGCACGGTAAAGGTTGAAATGAAGCCGTAACTTAACAATGCCATGGTAATAACACCCATTGATTTCTGGGCATCCGCCGTTCCATGGGAAAATGCCATGAAAGCCGCCGAGACAACCTGCAGCCGGCGAAAATTCTTGTTGAGACCGCTGGGCGCCTGGTTACGGAATATCCGGTAGATAATGAGCATGAAAATAAAACCGATAACGGTCCCGAGGATAGGAGATATCAGCAGCGCCAGGATGATCTTCTTGAGCCCGGCCCATTTCAGGGCGCTCAGACCGGTATGGGCGAACACCGCCCCTATGATTCCGCCGATGATTGCATGGGAAGATGAAGACGGAAGGCCGTAGTACCAGGTTATCAAATCCCAGACGATCGCCCCGGTAACACCGGCCAGCACCACCATCTGCGTGACATTGGAACCATCCACGATTCCCTTTCCGATTGTGGCGGCCACCTTGGTGGAGATCATGGCGCCGGCAAAGTTGAGCGTGGCAGCCATGATAATGGCGGACTTGACCGAGAGCGCCCGGGTGGAGACACAGGTTGCTATGGCGTTGGCCGTATCATGAAAACCGTTGATATAGTCGAAAAGCAGCGCTGCCAGGATAACCAGACAGAGCATGATCAAGGTCGGCTCAACCATTCTTTACCACCACGCTTTCAAGGATGTTGGAGGCGTCTTCGCACCTGTCGGTAGCTTTTTCGAGAGTCTCGTAAATCTCTTTCCATTTAATCAGCTGGATCGGGTCTTTCTCCTCGTCAAACAGTCGGCTGATGGCCTCTCTGGAAACCCGGTCAGCCTCGTTTTCGAGTGAGTTGATTTCCACGCAGGCCGCGAAAATCTGCTCGTTGGTTTTTTGGCCAAGCATGGCCACCGCCTTGTCCACCGCGTGGCACGATTGCAGGATGATGAATCCGAGTGACTTGGCTTCTGGAGGAATCGCCTCGACGTTGTACATGATGATCCGCTGGGCGGAGGCGTCAATCAAGTCCAGGATGTCATCCAGCTTGGAGGCAAGCGAGTAGATGTCTTCGCGATCCAAAGGTGTAACGAAAGTCTTGTTCAGTTTTTGAATAATCTCGTGGGTCAGTGAATCTCCCTTGTGTTCGATATCCTTGATCCTGCGCTGGCTTTCAGCAGGATTTTCAAAGTTGTCGAGCATATCTTTCAGGAGCCTGGCTCCTTCGATGATATTCCCGGTCATCTCTTTGAAAAGCTGGAAGAATTTTTCTTCTTTGGGGATCAAGCCGAACATATGTATGCCTCCGTATGATAAAGCTGCTGGAATAAAAAACATGGATTTGTACCACATATTCCCTTTTCTTCCCACAGAAAAGTCAATACAGAGTGGTTGAGCGGCAACTTCCTGGACGGAGCAGTTGCCTTTGGTCCTGACTTGCAGTATCCTGCTGAACCGCCCAATCAAAGGAATTTTACATGAACCTGCTCCATGCCGCTGTTCTCGGCGCTTTACAGGGCTTTGCCGAAGTGCTGCCGATCAGCAGTTCCGCCCATCTGATCCTTGTGCCCTGGCTGCTTGAGTGGCCCGAATCCGGCCTGACTTTTGATGTAGCCCTGCATCTGGGAACTTTCCTGGCTCTGGCAGCTTACTTCTGGAGAGACATCATCGAACTGGCGGCCTCGTTCTTTGAAGCGCTGACCAGCCGATCGCTTAACTCCCCCGCCAAAAAGATGCCGTTCCTGATCATTCTGGCCACCATCCCGGCCGCCCTGGCCGGAAAACTGTTCGAGCATCAGGTCGAGGCGATCTTTCGCTCCAATCCATTGCTGATTGCAATTTTTCTGCTGTTCTTCGGGCTTGTCCTGGGATTGGCCGATCTGCTTGGACGCAAGCGTTTGGCGCTGGACGCCATTAAACCGGCCGCTGCCGTCACCATCGGTCTCTTCCAGTGTCTGGCGCTGATTCCCGGTGTTTCCCGCTCCGGCATCACCATCACCGCAGCAATGATGCTGGGCTTTACCCGTGAGAGCGCCGCCCGGTTTTCATTTCTGATATCCCTGCCGATTGTGGCCGGCGCGGCACTGCTCAAGACCCTGCATCTTTTCAGACATGGCATTCCGGCCGGCGAGGGGCTGCCGATGCTGGTCGGCATCGCCTGCTCGGCGGTCACCGGCTATATCAGCGTCGCATTTCTGCTGCGACTTGTCCAGAAGCGGACTCTTTCCCCGTTTGTCTGGTATCGTGTCCTGGTCGGTGGCGGATTGATCGTAGCCGTTTCGTCAGGATTCTTGTAGGGGCGGCGCTTGCTCCGCCCAATCGGGGTGCGTAACAATTGCAAGGGCGCGGCAAGCAGCGCCCCTACATTTGGTGTTATGTTTGTTAGGAGAATTTATGATCGGTGGCATCAAGGAATGGCCGGAGGACGAACGTCCGCGCGAGAAGATGCTGAAAACCGGCGCCGCTGGTCTGTCCGACGCCGAATTGCTGGCGCTGGTCATAAGAAGCGGAGATCCCGGCAGCGGGCAGAGCGCTATCGATCTGGGACGGGAGCTGATCAAACATTTCAGCGACAACCTGCGGGAGCTGGGGAGTGCCGACCTTGGCGAATTGTGTGCCATCAAAGGTGTCGGGCTGGCCAAGGCTACCAGTATCAAAGCAGCCTTCACCCTGGCGGCCAGGTTTCAGGGGCGCAAACTGGAACGTCTCGACCGCTTTACATCTCCGCAGCAGGTTTTCGACTACTTCCACCACGAGTTCCGCGACAGCCGCAAGGAATATTTTCTGGTTCTGCTGCTGGACGGCAAGAACCGCATCATTCGGCGGGTTCAGATTTCCGAAGGAAGCCTCAATCAGAGTATCGTGCATCCACGGGAAGTTTTCAGCCCGGCAGTGAAGGAGTCGGCCGCAGCCGTCATCCTGGTGCACAATCACCCCACCGGCGACCCGGCCCCCAGCAGTGAGGATCTGGCAATCACCCGCCGCCTGAAAGAGGCCGGGGAGATCATGGGGATCAAGGTGCTGGACCATATCATTGTCGGCGAGGGCGAATACGTGAGTTTCGTGGAGCGCGGACTGCTGTAGCGGCGTTTGAAGAGATACGGCGCTGGAAACCAGCCGACCTCGCCCGGATTATTGCCGCTGATTTCCCGGCAGGCCGGCTCCTGGCCGCAACCTTCTGATTAATTGACAAATATGTATTGTATTGCTATCTTTCCGTGGTTCGATTCCGTCCATGACAGGTGCTGCAATGAAAATCCGACTTCGCCACATCGCTGTACTGCTTCTGCTACAGATTGCATCCGGTTGTGTGACCGGTCGCTCTCAGAATTTCTCCCGGCCTAACCCTGCCTCTTACCACTTCCAGATGGGGCTTTCATATCTTGGCGAACGTAACTACACCGCCGCTCTGATCGATCTTACCGAAGCCAACAAGCTGGACCCGGATAATCCCGAAGTTCTCTACAATCTCGGAATGGCTTACATGGGCAAAAAACGGCCCGATCTGGCAGAGCCGATCCTTAATCGGGCCATTTCGCTCAAACCCAATTACTCCGTGGCCCGCAATGATCTGGGGGTTGCCTATCTTGAACTGAAACGCTGGGACAGCGCCATTTTGCAGTTCAAGATTGTCAAGGACGACCTTTTTTATGAGAACAGCGATAACGCTGCAATCAATCTGGGGCTGGCCTATCTCGGCAAGGGCGATTATCACAAGGCTCTGGACGAACTGCGGGCGGTCGTAGCCATGAATCCGCGCAATCCGGTGGCCCGCCTCTCGCTTGGCCGGGTCATGTTCGCCATGGAAAAAAACGACCAGGCCATAGTTGAATATTACAGGGCACTTGAGATCTACCGTGACTACGGCGCGGCCTATTATTACCTGGGTCTTGCCCAGCTGAAGCTCAACAGCCTGGATGCTGCTCGCGCTGCCTTTAAAGATGCCGCCAGACTGACCCCGGACACAGAGCTCGGGCGGGCTGCCCAAGGCTATCTGGATCTGCTCAAGTAAGCGAGGACAGCGTGTCAGATAAAGCAACAACTCCCGCCGATACAACCAGCAGCTCCCCGGGCGCCATCCTCAAACGTTGCCGGGAATACCACGAGATCTCGCTTGACGAGGCATCTCAAACAACAAAAATCGGAATCTCCTATCTGAAATACCTTGAAGCCGACCAGATCAGCGGCTTTGCCAATATAACCTACCTTAAAGGCTTTCTTCGGATTTATGCCACTTATCTCGGTCTTAACCCGGATGACATGGCCCGGATGTACGACAAGCTGTACGGCATCAAAGAGGGTAAAGTCAGCAGTGAAGGAGCCTCGGCTAAAAGCGCCGGGCCTGCTCTTCGGCTGGCTTCGCTTCGAAAATTGCTTATCCCGGCCGTTCTGCTGGTTTTGATTCTGATTACCGCAGCGCTTTTCAAACGCCAACCGGCGCCCGCCATCCGCCCGGCCCAGCCGGCTGCACCCTCATCGGTCGCAATTCCTGTATCGCCGTTACAGACCATGATGACGTCAGCAAAGAGCCGTCCGGCACCGGCGGAACGAGATGAGCCCAGGGCGGAAGCCACGGCAACTGTATCTAACGGAGCGGAAAAACCGTCACAGTCAAAAAAACCGCTTGATTCAGGCAGGGGTTTTATTCTGAAAATAAAGGTCACCCAGAACGGCAATCTGAATGCTGCGGTAGACGGCTCGGTCGCTCAGCCATATGAATTGACCGTCGGCGATGTCATTGAATGGAAGGCAGAAAAAAGCGTGGCGCTTGAATTAAGCAATGCCGGCGGTGTTGATGTCGAGCTGAACGGCAAATCTGTCAGGCAGCTCGGGCCGCCGGGGAAACCTGTCTACGTTGTGCTTGATGCTGACGGAGTCAAGCCGCAGCATTGAAATATCGGCATCTATCGGCCGTTACTGGAAAAGTGAAAAAATATTTCGCCTTGACTTGACAGTTGTTCGACCCATGCTAGACTCCTACTGCTGGTGTTGATTCGGACAGACCTTGACCGACACCGGCCGTTTCTGACGGGAACTAACGGAAAGTCTTGCAGGGGAGCAGATGGCGCCGCAATCAAGCAAACGGATATTGGTAGTGGACGATGAAGAAAACGCACGGGTAGCGCTTTCAAAAATTCTATCCCACGAAGGCTATGATGTGTCATCAGCCGCCAACGGGCTTGAAGCGCTCAACTTCCTTCGAAGTCGCGACGTAGAGCTGATCATTACCGATATAAACATGCCAGAGATGAACGGACTCGCTTTCCTGCGTGAGCTCAACCGCAGCTACCCCAAAAGCAACGTCATCATGATCACGGCCTACGGCGAAGTGGAATCCTACCTGGAAGCCATGAATCTGGGAGCCTTCGAGTACATTAACAAACCGCTCAAATACGAAGACCTGAAAAAAGTAATCAACAAGATTTTCAAAGTCGTATGAGATAATTTCCCGGGTCGGGAGGGTTGGCAGATGGCAAATTTATTTGAGAAAATTCTTACCGCTATCGATTTTTCGGAGAACTCCGAATGCGCCTTTGAGTATGCTCTGACTCTGGCATCCAGGTTTGATGCCGAACTTACCATAATGCACGTCATCAACGAACCGGTCGACCTGCGTGGTTTTTATGTCCCGCACATCTCCTTCGAACAGCTGGAAGCAGAGATTGAAATGGGCGCCGTCAGGATGATGGAAGAGTTCTGCACGGCCAGGCTGGGATCGTTCACCAACTACAAAACAGCCATCGTGACCGGCATACCGTACGATGAAATCATCCGCAAGGCCGATGAGACCGGCGCATCGCTGATAGTACTCGGCACCCACGGGCGGACCGGCCTTGACCACCTGATTTTCGGCAGCACCGCCGAGCGGGTAGTCCGCTCTGCCAACTGTCCGGTGATGACGATCAGACTTCCGGCTGCGTAGGTCTGCTGCCGGATGAAACGTTCAGAAACATATTCCGCCTGATGCCTGCCGAAATTCAATCCCCTGAAAACAAGGCTCTGGTTGTCATCATAGATGACGATCCCAATATTCTTGAGCTTACGTCGCTGATCCTTTCCAGTCGCGGCTTCAACGTCTTTACGGCCAATTGCGCCCGCACAGGGCTTGAAATCATCGCTGAACATGAGCCGGAACTGGTTCTGCTCGATTACATGATGCCGGAGGTGGACGGATTATCAACCTTGCGGCAGATCAAGTCCAGGTTTCCTGATACATATGTTCTCATGCTGACCGGCAAGGGGAGCGAGGAGGTCGCTGTAGACCTGATGAAGGCCGGCGCCTCGGAGTATATTCTTAAACCTTTCAATAACCGCAATCTGGTTGAGCGACTTGATAATGTACTGAAAATTCGGGAGATCGAGTTGCACAACAAGGAGCTTCAATTTGAGCATGAGCGGCTGCTGAA
>JACRCG010000334.1 GCA_016219145.1 Deltaproteobacteria bacterium
ATCGATAATGTTCTTGATTCCGGAAACCTGCATTGGGGAAACGCTATAGGACACCGCTGTATTGCCAAGCTGTCTGGCGTGGTTACTGCCCCATGCCCATACGGTGCCGTCGTGCCTGAGCGCAACCACATGCCAGTCTCCGGCGGCAATGGCATGGACGTCATTTAACCCGGCGACTCGCACAGGTACGCTGCTCCGCTCGATCCCGCCGTTTCCGAGCTGGCCTCTGCCATTAAATCCCCATGTCCACAATGTGCCGTCTTTTTTCAGAGCCGCTGTATTGAACGCTCCGGCTGCAATTGCAGTGACATCACGTAAGCCCGGCACCCGGGTCGGGGTCGCGCAATCCTGATATTCAGCGTTTCCAAGCTGGCCGGACCGATTCCCTCCCCACGCCCATACCGTGTTGTCATTTTTCAGCGCAACGGTGTGTCCGTTTCCGGCAGCGATCGCCTTGACATCACTGATCCCGGATACTTTGTACGGAACTGACAGATTTTGCGTCGTACCGTCCCCAAGCTGTCCGGAGCCGTTAAATCCCCAGGTCCATACGGTCCCGTCTTTTTTCAGCGCCACTGAATGGGAGCCGCCTGCCAATACGGCTATAATACCGTCTAGTCCGTTGACTGTTCGGGGTTCATGTGATTCGCCTCCAAACGTGCCATTACCCAGCTGCCCGAATTCGTTTCCTCCCATTGCCCACACGGTCCCGTTTTCTGTAAGCGTCAGCGTATGAGATCTGCCATGGGAGTACCAGGGAGTCGCTGCATATGAGGCAACCGGAAGTAATATCAGGAGCAAAGCCAGCCCAAGAGCGAGCGAATACCAATGTGGTGTCAATGAGTGCACGAGTTCTGATCGATGAAAATCCTGTGTTAACATGATGATTCTCCTTTCGTAGTCCTTCGACTATGGCGGATTGCCGTATTCTTGATTTCAATCTAGCACATCGAATATTAAGGGAAGATTAAATGGAAATATTTTTTCGAGGGTCTGGTTGAATACTTGAAAAAAGAGGCTGCCCAGGGGAAAATGGCGCGGGGAAAAGTGTAAAGAAAAAGCTACAGGTACCGATAAGACATGTTTGCTCGCCGGACAGCCCGATAGAACCCGGCCGGAGTACTCTCAAAAACAATGGCCCGGCAGCCGATTCTCCGCTCCAGCTCTTCCAGCGAAACATCATCCAGAAAAAGCCCCTCACCCTCTTTGAGCATGACATCCGGCACCAGCAGGGCTGATCCGATCTCGTGCCCCTCCAGCGCAGCAACAATATCGTTGCCGGATACCAGGCCGCTGACCGTGACGCTTGCCCCGAACAGGCGGTTCTCAACCGCCAGCGGCACCAGATCCAGGCCGGTTTTATCGCCAAGCTTCTTCAGAAACTCCCCCACAAAACCGGCAGACGACATTCCAGTAACAACGGTTGCCCGGAACGTCCCGATCGGCCTGGCTCTGCGCAGCACCTGCCTGGCCTCCTTCATGAAGAGCGGCACCATGCCGACTCCGTTTTCAATCTGCGGAAAATCGCCATACTCCTTGATTGCCGGAAACGGCAAAGCCGCTTTCAGATAAAATTCATCTGCCAGATAGAGAAATGTTTCACCAAGCTGTTTGCGCAAGACTCTGGCTCTTGGTTCCCACTTTGAGACAAATTCTGTCGCATAAGCTGAGTCTACAGGAGTCAGAAGCGGCAGTTTCCGGCGATGTGCCGTCAATCCCAGCGGGACGACCGCCAGCGACCTGACCGCCGGATGGAGAGCCGCCAGATCAGCAACCGTGCGCTCAAGTTCAGCGCCATCGTTCAGGCCGGGACAAAGCACTACCTGCGTGTGCATGGCAATGCCGGTCTCGGCCAGCTTCCGCAGCTGCTCCAGTATGGGCGGTATATTTTTCTTGCCGAGCAGCTGTTCGCGCAGGGCAGGATTGGTGGCGTGTACGGAGATATACAGGGGGGAGAGTCGCTGTGCAATGATGCGGGCCAATTCGGCTTTTTTCAGGTTGGCCAGCGTGACGTAATTGCCGTTTAAAAAAGAGAGCCGATAATCCTCATCCTTGACATAGAGCGGTTTCCTCAGCCCTTTGGGAAGTTGATGGACAAAACAGAAAACACAGTTGTTGGCACAGCGGGCGGGCTCCGGCGCAGAAAAGAAGAGACCCAGCGATTCACCCGGTTCACGTTCGATCTCCAGCTCCCAAAGTTCGCCACCGGCTTTTTCAACTTCCAGCAACAATTGACTTTCCGAGGCGGAGTAATAGCTGTAATCGATGATGTCTCGCAGATAGTGGCCGTTGACTGCCAGCAGGCGATCGCCCGTCCCGATTTCCATTTCCTCCGCAATCGAGCCGGGCTCGACGGAGTCGATGTAAAGCCCCTTATTCATGCGCCCCGGAAAAACTCGGAGTCATGGTAATACCGGGCCAGTGAACGGAGGAAAACCTGCAAGACTGCGGTAACCGGCACAGCCAGCAGCATCCCGGTAATCCCGAAGAGCTGGCCGCCGATCAGCAGAGCCACAATAGCCACCAGCGGGTGCAGCCCGACCGTGTCGCCGACGATTTTAGGGGTGATGATAGTGCCTTCCAGCAGCTGGACAAACCCGAACAACCCCAGGCAGAG
>JACRCG010000338.1 GCA_016219145.1 Deltaproteobacteria bacterium
ATCGCAGTAAAAAAGGCTGGAGCGCATGTGTTGCGCGGCGGGGCTTTCAAACCCAGAACATCACCTTATTCCTTTCAGGGGCTGGAAGAGGATGGGCTGAAACTGCTGGCCAAGGCGCGTGACCTGACCGGCCTGCCGTTTGTTACGGAGGTTATTAATCCGGAAACAGCCGAGCTGGTGGCCGAGTATTCGGATATACTCCAGATCGGAGCGCGCAACTCCCAGAACTTTGCCCTGCTGAAGAAGGTGGGCCAGCTGCGCAAGCCGGTTCTGCTCAAGCGCGGTATGTCGATGACGATTCAGGAATTTCTGATGAGCGCCGAGTACATCATGAGCGAAGGTAATCAGTCCGTTATCCTCTGCGAACGTGGTATCAGAACCTTTGAGACCGCTACCCGCAATACCCTGGATCTGTCCGCCATCCCGGTACTGAAGGAAAAGACGCATCTGCCGGTGGTGATTGACCCGTCACATGGCACCGGCAATCATCGCTATGTAGCTCCGATGTGCTATGCCTCTGTCGCGGCTGGTGCAGACGGACTGATTGTAGAGGTCCATCCTGATCCGGAACATGCCTCTTCGGACGGGCCGCAATCACTGAAACCGGCAAAATTTGACGTCATGATGGAAAAGTTGAAGTTGTTTGCCGAAGCGGCCGGGAAGACACTGGACTAGATCCGGAAGTTGACGGAATAAAAAAAGCCCTTGAAATCAAGGGCTTTTTTTATTCGACATGCATCAATGCAGATCAGGCATGGATTGCATTGACTGGACAGGTATCCACACAAGCGCCACAGTCGATACAGGTATCGGCGTCGATTACACGCTTGTCACCCTGTTCGCTGATGGAGTTCACTGGGCAGGAATCCTCGCATGCTGCACAGTTTGTGCAATCATCGGTAATGGTATGGGCCACGATTTCACCTCCTTGTAAGATTATGCTCGCCTGACGGAAAGCCTTGTAAATGTGCCATACGGTTTTTAAAATGTCCAGCAAAGAAATCAGGCTCATCATGTAACATGATATTAACAATGAGACTTTAGGTTGCCAAATCCGGACGGCATGGCTATAGTCAGGCGATGGAGAGATAGTGAATGCAGAGCGGATTGTTACAGTTCGAACAAATTATCGGGCATTCTTTTCAGGATCAGGGTTTGCTTGCACAAGCCTTGACGCACCCCTCTTTTCTGCATGAAAATGCTGGAGCTGAAGTCAAGGATTATCAGCGCCTGGAGTTCCTTGGCGATGCCATATTGGGTATGTTGCTGGCTGAAATGCTCTGCCTGCGCTACCCTGGTTGGGATGAGGGCTCCCTGTCTCAGCTGCGCTCCCGTCTGGCCGGACAGGACCTGCTGGCTGACCGGGCCAGGACGATAGCCCTGGGAGAATTCATCCTGCTCGGGCGTGGAGAGGAACAGTCGGCCGGACGGGACAAGGATTCGATCCTGTCGGATGTTCTTGAGGCGGTTGTCGCAGCAATTTACCTGGATGCCGGGCTTGACGCCGCACGTAACCTGGTTGGGAAGCTGTTCGATGAATTGGCCGCTGCGCCGCAGTCACTGGTCCTTGGACGGGACTCCAAGAGTGAGTTGCAGGAGCTCCTCTCTTCGCGCGGTCAACCGCTTCCCGAATATTGTCTGATTGAAGAATCCGGTCCCCCGCACGACCGCCTGTTCTGTTATGAACTGTTGATTGATGGGAAACCATTTGGTGATGGGCGGGGGCGATCAAAAAAGAGTGCCCAGCAGGCCGCCGCTGCGGCAGCGCTGGAAAAAATAAGCTGTTGCAGGGTCTGAAAACGTGAAGCGGGTAACGGTCCCTTTTTTTATAAGTCACCAGGGCTGTCCGCACACCTGCATTTTTTGTGATCAGCGCCTGATCTCCGGAGCGGGCGGCAGTTTGCCGACACCGGCCGAGATTGTCGAAAAGATTGAAAAATGGAGGAGTACGGCAGGCGCTCGTCCGCTTGAGGTTGCTTTTTTCGGCGGCAGTTTTACCGCGCTTCCGGAAAGCAAGCAGGCAGAACTGCTGGCGCCGTTGCAGCCGCTCCTGAAGCGGGGCGTTTTGTCAGCTGTCAGGCTCTCCACCCGTCCGGACTGCATAGATGACCGTTGTGTCGCGTATCTGTCTGAAATGGGGGTGCGCACTATTGAGTTGGGCGTACAGTCCATGGATGACCAGGTTCTGGCCGCATCAGGTCGCGGTCACACGGCTGCCGCGTCAGAGGCTGCCATCGCCTGTATCAGAAAGCATGGTCTTCAGGTCGGAGCCCAGCTTATGCCCGGGTTGCCGGGAGATACGCCTGCCTCTTCACTGACCACGCTGGAGCGGGTTATTTCTGCGGGAGTCGATTTCATACGTATTTATCCGACTGTTGTTCTGCGCAGCACCGGGTTGGCAAAGCGCTACGCCGATGGCAATTACGTTCCGCTTGGATTTGAAGAGGGGCTTTTTCTCTGCAAAATACTTCTTCATCGCGCCATGCAGGCCGGGTTGAAGGTTATCCGGATTGGACTGCAGGCTGATGATGGCCTTAATTCACAGAGTGTGCTGGCCGGTTGCTGGCACCCGGCGCTGGGCCAGCTGGTGCGTTCGCAGCTTTATGGTGATCTGCTTTGTCAGATGGTTTCCCGTGTGCCGGATGCCGTGTCAGTGGTTGTCAAATGTAATACGAAGCGGATTTCGGATGTAATTGGACTTTCAAAGGAAAATTTGAAACGGATGCAGTTACGGGGCAGAGATGTTGCAGTTGTTGCAGATGATGGGCTTTTAGAAGAGGAATTGTGTTTTGAGTTTAGTACACGGGAACACTTAAATCAAAATATGCAAACAAGTCCCCTCCCCCCTTGCGGGGGAGGGTTAGGGTGGGGGGGAAGTTGTTGCGAAGATACCAAGATGGTGCTTCACCCACCCCCTGACCCCCTCCCGTCAA
>JACRCG010000341.1 GCA_016219145.1 Deltaproteobacteria bacterium
ATCGGTCGGCCGGGGCGGACGGACAAACAGTTCCTGCACTCTGGCCAAGGGGGGCAGTTTGCGAACCGGCCTTTCCGACATGACCACCGAAAGGGGAATAATTGTCGCGCGGGACCAGCTGGAAAATTCGTACATGTTGAAATAAGCCCAGTTGGGCAGCAGCATCAGCTCAATCGGCATGGAGGGGACACCCATCCATGAAAATTCGCCGAAAAGGGCCAGAAATACCTTGGTAAAGACGCGGGCCTTCAAAATGCCGCCATTGGCCAATATGAATTCGCGCGCTTTGCACATGGCCGGATGATCGGCAGAGTAACCGGCCAGTTTGAGAGCAAAATAGGATTCTATGGTCGTTGACAGGTCACCGGGACCGCCAAACCAGATTGTCCATGAACCGTCATCTGTCTGCTTTGAGAGAATATACCTGGCCATCTTGCGTTCACGAACTTTATCAACCATGCCCAGAAAGTGGAACAGCATGATGTATTCGGACGTGATAGTCGTATTGGATTCAAGCTCGGCCCACCAGTAACCGTCCGGCAGCTGTTCGCGAAAAAAGAAATCACGGGTCCTCTCGACAGCCTTGTCGAGCGGACTTTTGGCCTCTCCGACCATCTTTTTCCAGATGGAGGGGGGTAAATGATGTACTTTCCCGGGAGGCTTGCGGCTCGGTTCAACAACAGGCTCGGAGGTTTCGGTATTCAGGGATGTCAGGGCTGCTGAAATGGGATATTTACTGGAACTCATCAAAAACTCCCCACGCTCAAAAAGAGCGGCGTGGATAAAAAATTGTATGCTATGAACAAAGCGTTCCTTCCTATCATAAAAATAAAAAAGAGTACATCCATTTTTCTAATCTTGACCACCCCGGCCGGGCCGTTTGCAGCTTACAATCGAAATCTGGTTTGCCTGCCTGCCACCCGCTGTGATATAAGGACTGCGCCTCACTATCTCGTAATTAACAGGAGCACCGCATCATGCTGACCGGAAAACAGAAACACCATTTGCGTGCCCTGGGGCACAAACGTAAACCACTGATCCTGATCGGCAAGAAAGAAATTGATGATGCCCTGATTGCCGAGACCAATGCAGCTCTGGACTACCATGAACTGATCAAGGTGCGGCTGCTGGAGAGCTGCCTGCTTGGCAAGCATGAGGCATCCGACCTGCTGGCCGCTGCCTGCACCGCCGAAGTTGCCCAGATTCTGGGTAAAACTTTTTTGCTCTACAGACCGGCCAAAAAACCGGTTATCACCCTGCCCCAACCCGAAAAACAGGTAAAAACCAAACCGGCATGAATGGCTGGTACGACAAGATACTGCGGGTAGATTTAACTTCCGGAACGGCATGTTACGAAACTATAGCTGATTCATTACTTGAGGAATACATCGGCGGCCGCGGACTTGGTGTACGCCTGATGCGCGACTACTATCATCTGGATCCGTTCGATCCGGCCATGCCGCTGATATTTACCACCGGCCCGCTGTGCGGAACCCAGGCCCCTACCGCCGCACGCCTGTCAGTTGTCTCCCGTTCGCCGCTGACCGGCACCATTTATGACTGTTCTGCCGGAGGCCGCTTCGCCTGGCGCCTTAAGGCCGCCGGTATTGACGCACTGTTTGTCACCGGGCGCAGTCCCTGGCCGGTAACCCTTTCCATAACTCCGGACAAAGCTGAAATAACCCCGGCAGTCGCCTTGTGGGGCTGCGACATACCCACTACCGTGTCAGCCCTCTCCAAGCGCGGCAGCGTGGCGGCCATCGGACCGGCTGGAGAAAACGGCGTCCTGTTTGCAAACATAATGATGGGGGAAGGCAACTCGGTCGGGCGCGGTGGACTGGGCGCCGTGATGGGGCATAAAAATCTGAAGGCGATAACCGTCAACGGTGACGGCAAGACATCCATTGCAGACCAGGAGATGTTTGACAGAGCCAGAAAAGATGTCATGCGGCTTTTCAAGGCCTCTCCGGTGGTCTTCGGTCCGCTGGGACTATCTGAATTCGGCACTCCGGTGCTGGTTGATCTGATGGCCCAGCGTCGCATGGCCCCCACCGGTAATTTTGCAAAAACCTACTTTGAAAACTCCGGCAACTATTCTGGCCCTGCCATTAAAGAAGCTTGCGGAGCCAGGAAGGACGGCTGCTACGGCTGTCCGATCCAATGCAAGAAATCGTCAGCCGAAGGCGGGCATCTGCCGGAATACGAGACCGTATCCCATTTCGGCGCGCTCAACAATATTGACAACCTGCATGCCATAATAAAAGCCAATCAGCTCTGTAACGACCTGGGACTGGACACCATCACCGCCGCAGCCACTCTTTCGGCCTGGGGAGAAATCAGGGGAAAATTTCCAGCTGCTGAGGAACTGCCAGGGTTACTTGAAGATATCGCTTTGCGGCGCGGAGAAGGTGAACTCATGGCGCTGGGGTCGCGCCGTCTGGCTGAGGAGCTGGGAAGACCTGATCTGTCCATGAACGTTAAATCCCTGGAATTGCCGGCCTATGACCCGCGTGGAGCCTATGGCATGGCCCTGGCCTACTGCACCAGCAACCGGGGCGGCTGCCACCTGCGGGCCTACCCGATCTCCCATGAAATCCTGCGCAAACCGGTTCCAACCGACCGTTTCTCATTTTCCGGCAAAGCCCGCATCATCTCCATTTCCGAGGATTCTAACGCCGCTATCGATTCTATGGTGGCCTGCAAGTTTTCATTTTTCGGAGCCAGCCTGGAGGAATATGCCGAACTGCTGACAGCAACCACCGGTGTGGAATACTCACCGCAACGCCTGAAGGAGATCGGCCGTCGCATCTACCTGACTGAACGTTTCTACAACTGTGCCAACGGCTTCTCCCGCAAAGACGACATCCTGCCTGAGCGCTTTTTCAGCGAAGCGGGCAGCAGCGGCGACGGCATTGAAATCACCCCCATCGACCGGGCGCGCTTTGAAGAGGAACTTGGCAAGTACTACCGCATTCGGGGATTGAATGAGGATGGCTGTTTTGATGATCTGGATTTTCTGGAGAAACAGCCGTGATTTTTTTCAACCCCACATCAAAGCCTTCCACCGCCCCTGTATTAACCGGCAACAAGGGCACCGGAGAACTGGGTGAGGAAATCGCCGTCAACTTCCTGACAGCCCGAGGCTACAAAATACTGGAGCGCAACTTCCGCTGCAAGGGGGGTGAAGTTGACATCATCGCCCGTGATCCCGGTGACAAGAGTCTGGTCTTTATCGAGGTCAAAGCCCGACGCGGCCTCACATACGGCGTTCCGCAACTGGCGGTGACACCTTTCAAGCAACGCCAGATATCCAAGGCGGCCCTGACCTGGCTTTCCAAAAACCGGCTGCATGACACCAACGCACGATTTGACGTGGTAGCCATTCTGTTGCATACTGATGGCGCACATGCCGTTGAGCAGATCAAAAACGCCTTCGACCTGGCTTATTAAGAGGAGCCGATATGAATTTCACCGCCGTCCTGGCCCAGATAAAACCTAAACTAGGCTGCCTGGCCGATAACCTGCTGCTGATTGAGGAGCAGATCAGACAGGCCGTATCTGACGGAGCCGATCTGGTCGTGTTCCCGGAGCTGGCTCTGACCGGCTATTTCCTGAAGGATCTCGTTCCGGAAGTGGCACTTCGGCTGGATGCGCCGGAGATTCAAAGACTGATGCAGCTTTCCGGCGGGATATCAATTGTGGTCGGATTCGTCGAAGTAACCGACGACTACCGTTTTTTCAATTCGGCGCTGTATCTTGAGGACGGAGCTATTCGCCACATTCATCGCAAGGTATACCTGCCCACCTACGGCCTGTTCGACGAGCAGCGCTACCTGGCGCGCGGAGAGCGTTTCCGGGCCTTCGACACCAGATTAGGCCGGATGGGGCTGTTGATCTGTGAGGACATGTGGCACATGTCGGCTTCGTATATTCTGGCCATGGACGGCGCCACCACACTGATCTGCCTTTCCAGCAGTCCCGGACGCGGAGTGGGTGGGGATTCTCTGGACTCGGCAGCAGCCTGGCAACAGTTGACCTCCACAACCGCCATGTTCCTCAACTGCCGGGTACTGTACTGCAATCGGGTCGGTTTCGAAGACG
>JACRCG010000351.1 GCA_016219145.1 Deltaproteobacteria bacterium
GAGGCCGGCCTGATCGTCGAGTACCTGGCGCGCGTACGCGGCCCGCGTCCCTGAGCGGGGCGCGGGAGAATGGCTCCGAGGACCCGGCCGCCCGCAAGGATGGCGGCGATCTGGGTGTTTTCAAAAAAGGTGACATGCAGCCCGAGCTGGAATCCGCCATCGTTGCCATGAAGCCGGGAGAAGTCAGTGAGCTGGTTTATACTCCGGCTGGTTTTCATATCATCAAGCTGGAAGAGCGGATCAGCGGAAAATTGAAGCCTTTTGATGGGCTTAAATCGGATATAGAAGAAGCCGTGTACCGTAAAAAGTCCGAGGAGCGTTTCAGCCAGTGGGCTAAGGAATTACGCGGCAAGGCCAGCATCGAGATCAAGGAGCTGAAAGGGTTACTGTAGCCTGTTCCTGATTACTACAAGTACAAACAGCCGTTCATCCTGACAAGGGAGAACGGCTGTTTTTTTCAATACAGCAAATACCGCTCCCGCACCCTCCTGAACCGCTCCAGATCCTCCTTCCAACGTCCCGTCACCAGCTCCGGGGCCATCCGTTTACGCGTCAGCAGATTCCAGGCCTCCCTGTCGCCGACTTCAGTGGCAAAGCCCCCGTAGGCGCGGAAATGATCCGGATGAGTCTCGTAAAACGCCTGAACAAGCTGAAGTCCGGCCAGGACCGGATCGAGCTTTTCCCTGTCCGTGACCGTGACGCTGACACCATGACAGCTCCTGCCCCGATGCGGATGTCCTGGCGTAGTTGGTACAAAACTGGCGGGCGCAAAACTGAGCCCCGGAATCGAACGCTTCGCCAGATTGTCCATGACAGCCGCCGCATTCACCCAGGGTGCGCCGTAGAGCTGGAAAGGGCGCTCCGTGCCGCGCCCCACTGAAAGGTTGCTGGTCTCCAGTATGCCCAGGCCGGGGTAGAGCAGCGCCGCCTCCGGACTCTTCATGTTGGGTGAAGGGTTGACCCAGGTCAGGCCGGTTTGATCATAATGCATGGAGCGTAGCCAGCCCTGCATCGGAATTACCGTCAGCTGGCAGTTGATGCCGAACTCGCTGTTGAACAGGCGGGCCAGTTCACCGATAGTCATGCCGTGACGGGTGGGGATCGGATGGATCGAGGTGATTGCGCCGCAGCCGCTGGCCTTCTCCGGTGGCACAGATGCAGGGATGGCCCCGGCGACCGCGACCCCGCCGATCGGATTGGAGCGGTCGAGCACCACGAACGGAATACCGGCCTCCCTGGCCGCCCGCATGGCCAGTGAAAGCGTGCCGATGTAAGTGTAAAAACGGGCGCCGATATCCTGGATATCGAACAGCAGGACGTCCACCTCTCGCAGCATTTCGGGGGTAGGACGGCAGCTCTTGCCGTACAGGCTGTGAACCGGCAGGCCGGTGGCGCTGTCGAAAGATGATGAGACTTTTTCGTCTTCCGTGCCGCGAATGCCATGCTCCGGGCTGAGGAGCGCCGTCAGTCTTACGTCGTCGGCCCTGTTCAGGATGTCGATCGTGCTGCGGCCATTCAGGGAGCGTCCGGTATGGTTGGTAATCAGCCCGACGCGTTTGCCCTTCAGGATGTCAAATCCACGCTGTTCGAGTACATCGATACCGGGCAGAACCGCCGCCGTTGCCGGGGAGAATGTCCAGAACAGCAGGGCGATCGCAAAGAGTGTTTTCATGGCGGGCCTGCCTCGGCCTGCTGCTGATCGGCCGCCATATACCGGCAGCCTCGCCAGGCGAAGCCGGCTGCGACCAGCACCGCCAGCGGAGTGATCAGCAGAGCGCCCCGCAAGCCCCAACGGTCGGACAGGGCGCCGATGATTGCAGGCGAGACGGCGTCTCCCAGAGCATGGATAGTGAAGATGTTGACGGCAAAACCCATCGAGCGGCGGCCGGGCGGCACTACGTTTACCAGCACGGTGTTGAGCGGAGCGGTGTTGAGGAACAGGAACAGTTCGGCGGCAAATATGGCGCTCAGACAGAGCGGCAGGCTGGATGTCGTCAAGGCCAGCAGCATTAGCGGCGCTCCCAGCAGGAAACCGGCTGCGGCCACCCTCAGATAACCGGTCGGAGTGCGGCGCTGGAGCCGATCCCCCAGCCAGCCGCCAGAAAGTGTGCCGATTACGCCGGCCAGGACCGTGATTCCGCCGAAGATGGTATTGCCGCGGGCAAGCTCAAGCCCGAAAGAGCGCAGCAGGAAAGAGGGCGCCCACTGGGCCAGCCCTCCCAGGGCAAAGGTCATGGCCGCCATCGAAAGCGTGGCATGGAGGTAGCTGCGGTTTGCCAGAAAGCGGCGCAGCTCCGGCAGAAACTTCTCCCTGTTGCTCGTCCCGGCTTCTCCGGAAGCTGGTCGCGGCTCGGCAAGATAGAAGAGCGGCAGGGTCAGCAGCAGCCCGGGCAGCCCAACCAGCAGAAAGGCTTTCTGCCAGCCCAAAGCCTGCCCCAGCTGTCCACCCAGAATATATCCCAGTGCGCTGCCGACCGGACTGGCCAGAAAAAAGAGCGACAGCACCCTGCCTCGCCGTTCGGGCGGAAAATGGTCGGCCACCAGGCCGGGGGAAACCGTGCCGAAGCTGGCCTCGCCCACCCCAACCAGAGCGCGGGCCGCCAGGAGCGTCCGATAGGAGGATGCCAGGCCGGACAGCATGGTGGCCAGGCTCCAGACCGCCAGGCCGCCGGCCGCCAGCCGGACGCGATTGATCCGGTCCCCCAGGCGTCCAAACAGCGGCGCAGTCAGCATGTAGCAGAACATGAAGGCGCTTCCCAGGAAACCCAGGGCGGTATCGGAGAGATTCAGATCAGCTTTGATCAGCGGAAAAACTGCGTAGAGCGCCTGGCGGTCGATGTAGTTGAGCAGATTGACCGACAGCAGCAGGGCCAGTGCGTAGCGGGCCTGACTGCGCTGGTTGTCAGAAGCCGGCAGAGCCATCATCCCACTCCACCGTCTCCATGCCGACCTGCTTCCCGAGCTCGGCCAGCAAAGCATCCATATCCTGCACAAAACCGGGCATGATGGCGATGCGGATGATGCCGGCCTTGTTGTCTACCGTACTCATGACATTCATCCCTTCATAGGCTTCCAGGATAAACTTGAGGTAGACCATGTCGCGGTGAGCAACTTTGAAATAACGGCAGATCATGGCTGGCAGACGCCCTGAATGGCCACCTTTCCGGCCCTCCCGGCAATCTCGCCCATCAGCAGCTCACATGCAGGCGCGTCAGATATTTCCCGGGCAGCTTCTGAAAGGGTGATGCAGCGCACCCCGTCGGCCTTGAAGCGCTCCAGCAGCCTGGTAAAGGATGGCCGGATGGCATTGCCCTCCAGTTCGGCGTGAATTGTCAGGACATTAAGGCCGGGCTGCAGGCTGTCAAGATAGAACTGGTGGATGTTGTCGGGGGTGACGCCGTTCTCCCCCAGAATCTCGTCAGCGGTGGGGAGCGTGGTCGGAAGCTGGAGTGTCTGGAAACGTCTGCCGTCCATGACCGGGTAGAATGGATGCGTTCCGCGGCCGTCGCTGCAATAGGAGAGTCGCATGCCGTCCTGAACTTCCAGCGAATCGGGCGATACGGTCCATCCGGGCGCTGCGGTGGTGGCGGCCCGGTGCCCGAGGATTTCCCTGAACAGGGCGGCGGCCCTGCCCAACTCTGATTCGGTCAGCGGTTTGGGGAATTTCGGCAGATAGTCGTGCCACCTGACATGATCCCAGCAGTGAATGCCAACCTCGTGCCCCTGGCGCTCGGTCTCGCGCAGCACTTCCGGAAATGATTCGGCGATCATCGGGGCCGGCAGAAGAGTGCCGTACAGCATGGTTTTGATGCCGTAAGCAGCGGGGGCTTTGGTGCGCAGCATTTTTTTCAGGAAACCGGGGCGGGTGAAGAGGCGTCGGATGGCCTTGCCGGAGTTGTCCGGCCCCATCGAAAAGTAGAAGGTGGCTTTGACGCCGAAACGGGCCATATCGGTCAGGAGGGCAGGAACACCGTCTCTGGTCCCGGCCCAGGTGTCTACGTCAACTTTCAATGCTACGATCTTTTCCGCCATGCAGCGCTCTTTCTGCTTCAGAATGTTTTGCAGGGGGAGTTTAGCAGTTTTGTCGTTCCTGTAAACAGCAAATCATCTCACGCTGAATCAGTTTGGCTTGACACTCCTTCCAGAAGGAGTATAACGGCTGAAAAAGCAGCCGAGATTCGTTTCCCAGAGAAACGGATGCGGGGGACCCAGTCAACAGGGGCGTACTCTGGAAACAGAGAGAGAACTTCCAATCTCCAGCCCGTCAGCTAACCTCGTAGGCATCTGGAAGGGCGCGACAGCGGAAACAGACCGCCGGTTCATGCCGGCGGTTTTTCGTTTTCCGCAGTTCACCCCCAGCACCCACCGTGCGGGAGGCACATCACCATGAAGCAGCATGAAGCAGGATCCTACTGGGGCGGCATCATCAAGGCCCTGGGGCTGGTGTTCGGCGACATCGGCACCAGCCCGATCTATACCCTGACCGTCATCGTCACCCTTACCAAACCTTCCCAGGAAAACATCTACGGCATCATCTCCCTGATCGTCTGGACGCTGGTTATCCTGGTCATGGTCGAATACGCCTGGCTGGCCATGAGTCTGGGGCGCAAGGGCGAAGGCGGGACCATCGTCCTGCGCGAGATTCTGGTCAGAATGATCAAACCGGGTCGCACGCTGGCCTTTGTCACTTTTCTTTCCTATGTAGGCATCTGTCTGCTGATCGGCGATGGAGTCATCACCCCGGCCATCTCTATCCTCTCGGCCGTAGAGGGTATAGAACTTATTCCGGGGCTTGAACATACCTCACAAAACATCCTGATCCTGATTGCCGCCATTATCGCGGTCGGCCTGTTTTTCTTCCAGAACAAGGGTACCGACAAGGTCGCCCGCGCCTTTGGCCCGTTGATGGTGGTCTGGTTTATCGCCTTGACCCTGTCCGGCGCCTTTTCGATTATCGACCACCCGATTGTTCTGAAGGCGCTTTCTCCCTGGTATGCCGCTCGATTCCTCTATGATAACGGCCTGGCAGGCTTTTTCGTCCTGTCCGAGGTGATCCTGTGCGCAACCGGAGGCGAGGCACTTTACGCTGATATGGGACATCTGGGGAGGAAGCCGATTGTCAGAGCCTGGAACTTTGTTTTCGTTGCGTTGGTGATCAATTATCTTGGCCAGGGCGCCTACATCATCACTCATCCGGAAGCAAAAAACATCCTCTTCGGCATGGTCCGCAACGAAGTTGCCATCCTGTACATACCTTTCCTGATCCTGACCATCATCGCAACAGTAATTGCTTCTCAAGCCTTGATCAGTGGGGTCTTTTCAATCATCTACCAGGGGGTCACCACCAGAATACTGCCGCTATTGAAGGTTGATTACACCTCAACCCACCTGAAATCGCAGATATATATCAGTTCCATAAACTGGGCGTTGCTGGCGGCCGTGATCCTGATCATGCTGGTCTTCCGTAAATCCGAAAATCTGGCTGCCGCCTACGGTCTGGCCGTTACAGGCACCATGACCATCACCGGCATCATGATGACCATGATCTATGCCCACACCACAAAGAAGTGGAAGGTGCCAATCGCTGTGCTGGTCACACTGGCCGACCTGGTGTTTTTGGTCGCCAATCTCAACAAATTCCCCCATGGTGGATACTGGTCGCTGATTCTTGCGGCGGTTCCCTTTGCCACCATCATCATCTGGACCAAGGGGCAACGGGCGCTGTACCGGGCACTCAAACCACTTGATTTTGAGACTTTTGAAATGTCCTATGGGCAAATTTACGCCAAGGGCAAGAATATTCCCGGTACCGGCTTGTTTTTTGTCAAGGAGTGGAGCGTGATTCCCCCTTATCTGGTACACTGCATCATTCGCAGCAACATTATCTACGAGCGCAATGTTTTGATATCAATAGTTCGCACTGATGAGCCGTACGGCCTGGAAACCGATCTGAAAAACGGGCTGGCTTCCGGACTGGATGCCATAGAGATCAGAGTCGGCTATATGGAGATACTTGATATAGAAGGGGTTCTCAAGGCCAACGGCATCACGGAAAAGGTCATTTTCTACGGCATCGAAGATATTGAAACCGGCAATATTTTCTGGAAACTGTTTTCCAGTATCAAACGTAATACTCCTAACTTCGTGCAGTTCAACAAGCTGCCGGCCGCCAAGCTTCAAGGCGTCGTAACGAGGGTGGAGATGTAATACTCTTCTGGTGACAGTGCTCATAAATATGGTGTATAAACGGGGGCGGCAGAAATGTCGCCCTTATTTTTTCACAAGGCAGGCCCATGATCAATAAACATGAAGATTCATTCTGGGGCGGCATCATCAAGGCCCTGGGGCTGGTGTTCGGCGACATCGGCACCAGCCCGATCTATACCCTGACGGTAGTCTTTGCTGTAACCAAGCCGACTGTGGCCAATGTCTACGGTATCCTGTCGCTGATCTTCTGGACCATGACGATCCTGGTGACAGCCGAATATGCCTGGCTGGCCATGAGTCTGGGTAAAAAGGGGCAAGGGGGCGAGATCGTCCTCAGGGAGATCATCATCAAGCTCTTCAAAAAAGGGCGGGTGCTGGCCTTTGCCGGTTTCCTGTCGTTTCTGGGGGTCTCGCTGCTGCTGGGCGATGGCGTTATCACCCCGGCCATCTCGATCCTCTCGGCCGTGGAAGGTCTGCTGCTGATCCCTTCCCTGGCTGCCACCAAGCAGTCTGTCCTTGTATTTATTGCTGCTCTGATCGCCTTCACCCTCTTCTATTTCCAGTCTCGGGGCACCGACAAAGTTGTCAAAATATTCGGGCCGATCATGGTAACTTATTTTGGAGCCCTGCTCGTGTCGGGAATAATCTCGATAGCCGATACCCCCGCTGTCATCAAAGCCATCAATCCATGGTACGCATTTGAGTTTTTTCGCCAAAACGGTTTTGCCGGCTATATCGTGCTTTCGGAAGTTATTCTCTGTTCCACCGGCGGTGAAGCGCTCTATGCCGATATGGGGCATCTGGGAAAAAAGCCGATTATCCGCGCCTGGTATTTTGTCTTCGCCGCACTTTATCTGAACTACCTCGGTCAGGGTGCCTTCATCCTGCGCAATCCTGATGCCAAGAATATTCTTTTTGCGATGATCCAGAGCGAATCCGCGCTGCTCTACATCCCTTTTCTGTTGCTGGCTATCATGGCAACCATCATTGCTTCCCAGTCGATCATCAGCGGTGTATTCTCAATTGTCTACCAGGGAATAACCACACGCCTGATGCCGCTCTTCAAGGTGGATTACACATCAAGCCACATCCAGTCACAGATATATATAAGCGCAGTAAACTGGACCCTGATGGTGGCGGTCATCTTTGTCATGTTTTTCTTCCAGAAGTCCGGTAATCTGGCAGCCGCCTACGGCATGGCCGTGACCGGATCCATGACCATCACCGCCCTGATGATGATCATGGTTTTTTCAAAAACCACCAAAAAGTGGAAGGTGCCGATAGTTGTCGTCATCGCCATAATCGACATCGTCTATTTCACCTCGACCTTTTCCAAGTTTCCTCATGGCGCTTACTGGTCTATCATCCTGGCGTCGATTCCCTTTGCTACCATCTTGATCTGGACCAACGGCCAGCGGGCGCTCTACCGCGCCTTGCGGCCGCTTGACATTGATATTTTCATGCTTTCATACGAGCAAATCTATGCCAAGAATAAAAACATCCCCGGCACGGCACTTTTTTTCATGAAGGGTCTGGATGTGATTCCACCCTACATTGTTCATTGCGTTATCCGCTCCAACATCATCTATGAGCGCAATATTTTCATTTCAATTATAAGAACAGACGAACCGTTCGATATCGCCTGTCATCACAAAACCGACGTCGGTACCGGGCTGGAATTCTTTGAGATCAAGGCCGGCTACATGGAAGTGCTGGATATTGAAAAACTGCTTAAATCCAACGGCATCAGCGAGAAGGTCATCTTCTACGGCATTGAGGATATCGAGACAAAAAATCCGATCTGGAAGGTATTCGCCCTGATCAAGAAGCTGACCCCCAACTTCGTGCAGTTCAACAAGCTTCCGGCCGCCAAGCTGCAAGGTGTTGTTACCAGAGTGGAGATGTGATCTGCGTGATGAAGTGGCATTTTTGTCCAACTGTTTTCTAAAATGATATGCTTTTAGTAAAACAATTGACTAAAATGTGTCAATCGCGTATGGTCATCCCATGGATACCACAACAATTCTCCAGCTGAATGAAACCGCCCGGGCGCAAGGATTGGCGCATCAGCGCAAGCGTTTTGCATTCAAAAAAATTCTCGACGAGACCGGCAGACACCAGATAGGACTGGTCGGGCCGCGCGGCTCCGGTAAAACCGTTATTCTGAAGCAGCTTCTGGCGCACTATCCTGACAGCGCCTGTTATCTCACTCTGGATGCTGTTGACAGCCCCGGCCTGTTTCAGACCATTCAGAACCTGCACGAAAAGTACAAATTCACTCTTTTTCTCGTAGATGAAATACATCATGAAAAACAGTACGCCCGCGAGTTGAAAAAAGTTTACGACTTCCTGGATGTGCGCGTAATCTTTTCCAGCTCTGTCGCTCTCTCACTTCATGAAACCGCATACGATCTGTCCCGAAGAGTAAATCTGGTATTCATCAATCCGTTCAGTTTTCGGGAATATCTCTATTTCACCAAGGAGCTTGATCTCTCCGCGTTGTCTGTCAACCAGCTCTTGGAACAGCAATGGGATGCCCTTCATCTGCGTCAGGAGATTCACTTTGAGAATTTTCTGAAAGGCGGGTTGTTCCCTTTTGCGCTTGAAGAGCCGAATATCTTGCCGCTCCTTGGAAACATCCTCGATAAAATAATTACCAGCGACATTCCGCTGATCGGCAGACTTCTGACCGACGAAATTCCGATCCTGCACAGGATGATGCGCTTCATTGGCTTTGCGCCGCCGGACGGTATAAACTATTCGTCGTTATCTAACAACCTCAAGATCACAAAATATAAGGCGGAGCAGTATGTACGCCTTCTTGAACAGGCATTTGTGCTGAAGTGCGTCATGCCTGCCGGAACAAATGTCATGAAAGAACCGAAGATTCTGATGCGTCTGCCGTACCGGCTTTTGTTTCAGCCGTATGAACATGCAATAGGCGCCATCAGGGAAGAGTTTTTCGCGGAAATGATGATTTGTAAAGGCATCTCATTCAACTATCTGAAATCGACAAGAGGGGCCAAGACACCTGATTATCTGGTGCACGTCGATACTGAAACTTATGTAATTGAAATCGGCGGCCCCGGTAAGGGGCGTGAACAGTTTAAAGGGTTTGCAGGAAAGAAGAATCTGATTCTTGCTCACAGCAATGAAACGACCGGAATAAAGCGCCCGCTTTTCCTGATTGGCTTTTGATTTCTCAAGGGAGAGATTTATGCTCAACTGGATTTTATTATTAATTGCCCTGGGGATCATCCTGCTGGGAGCGACCGTTTTTACCAACGGCCTGGAGTGGTTCGGCAAGAAGATGAAACTCTCGGACGGAGCGGTGGGGAGTATCTTTGCCGCCGTCGGTACTGCCCTGCCCGAAACTCTGGTGCCGATTGTGGCCATCATGTTCGGCACACCCGAGGCCGGTCACAAGATCGGGGTGGGAGCCATCATCGGCGCTCCCTTCATGCTTGGCACGCTGGCTTTTTTCATCAGCGGACTGGCGGTAATGTGGAACCGCAAGAAACGCGACGACTACCCGATCATGCGGGTTGACACGGTCGTGATGCGGCGCGATATGGAGTATTTCCTGATACTCTACTCGGTAGCGATAGCGGCATCATTTATGGGAAGCCATCCGGTGGTCAAGACCTTTATCGCTCTGGCGCTTTTTCTGACCTACGGCGGCTATGTTATGAAAACCCTCAAAGGGGGCGGCGAACCGGAAGCGCACGAGATTGAGGAAGCGGAGATAGATCCCTGCTACTTCGCCCCCAAGTCGCATGACCCGCAGATGACAATCATCGCTTTTCAGGTTCTGAGCTCACTGCTGCTGATCGTGTGGGGTTCCTACATCTTTGTGGAGAAGATCCAGATCATTTCGGTGCAGATGGGGATATCGCCCTTCATTCTGGCCATGATTATCGCGCCGATCGCTACCGAGTTGCCGGAGAAGTTCAACAGCGTGATCTGGATCGGCAAGGGCAAGGACACCCTGGCGATCGGCAATGTCACCGGCGCCATGGTCTTCCAGGGCTCGATCATCACCGCCATAGGCATCATGATGACCGACTGGCGGCTGAACAGCGCCGCGTTGTTGACAGTGGCCCTGACCTTTGGCTCGGTCGGTCTGGCCTATTTGCAAATCCGCTGGAAAAAACATCTGACGCCGGGAACATTGCTTGTTGGGGGAGCATTCTACTTTGTGTTTCTGGTGCTGATTTTTATAGGATGGATCTAACCTGGACGGCAGTTCAATAATACGGAAACACGGGCTCATTCCAGCAGAAAATCGAAGTCTTCTCGCGTCAGCCCCGCCCCGCCGCCTCCAGATCCATCCTCCAGAATAGCCTTGTATAGCTGGGTTTTATGCTCCTTCAGCGCCATCATCTTTTCCTCAATCGTATGCCGCATGATCAATCGGGTGATGGTGACCTGTTCGGTCTGGCCGATGCGGTGGGCGCGGTCGGAGGCCTGGTTTTCAACCGCCGGATTCCACCAGGGGTCCATGTGGTAGACATAGGTGGCGCGGGTCAGATTGAGCCCCTTGCCGCCCGCTTTAAGGCTGATCAGAAAGACGGTCGGTCCCGCTGAATTTTGAAATGCCTGTACCAGCTTCTTGCGCTGGGGAACCGGTGTCGATCCATCCAGTCGCAGGCAGGTGAAACCCAGATCCCGCAGTCCCTTCTCGATAATATCAAGGTAGCCGGTAAACTGGGAGAACACCAGAGCGCTGTGCCCCTCATCGCGCAGCTCGCTCAGCTGCTCTGCCAGAAACTCAAGCTTTGGCGAGACATCGCTTGCTCCGGGTGACGCCAGCGCCGGAGCAAGGCAGATCTGGCGCAGACGCAGAATGGCGGTCAGCGCTATGATACGGGCCTGTGCCGGGGCGTGGCTCTCAAAGGCTTCCTTGACCTGACCGCGCACCTCCTCAACTGTGCGCTGGTAAAAGACTCTCTGTTTTGTTGTCAGCTCAAGCGGTATGTCCATCTCGATCTTTGGCGGCAGTTCACTGGCAATCAGCTGTTTTGTTCGACGAAGCACAAAGGGGCGGGTGCGTCCGATCAGGCGTGCCGTGGCGGCAGCGCCGTTCTGGCTGAGCTTGCGGCTGAACTCTTCGCGCGTCCCCAATAATCCGGGCAGGCAGAGATCCATGATGGCGTAGTATTCCCCCAGGTGGTTTTCCACCGGGGTGCCGGTTAGCGCCAGGGTAAAAGCGCCTTTTAGCTTGCGGACGGCATTGGTGGTGGCTGCTTGCAGGTTTTTTACCATCTGGGTTTCGTCGAAAATCAGGACATTGAAGAGCTGATCTGCCAGAAGATCGCAATCGCGCTGGACGATGCCGTAGCTGGTGATGATCACGTCGTGATTTACGAATTCAGCGGTGCTGCGTCCGCTGCCGCTGTAGAGCATGACCCGTGCAGCCGGGAGAAAACGGGCCAGCTCCGCCTCCCAGTTGAAGAGCAGCGACGGCGGCGCAACCACCAGGTGCGGGGTTCCAGGATCGGCGGTCGTGGCGAGCTGGCCGGACATTATCCCGGCCAGCAGGGTGATCCCCTGCACGGTTTTGCCGAGCCCCATGTCATCGGCCAGGCAGGCGCCGAAACGATGCTCGTACAGAAAGGCCAGCCAGTGCCAGGCATCGATCTGATAATGGCGCAAAACAGCATTAAGCCCTGTTGGCAATGGTCTTTCCGGTATGGACGAAAAATTGAGCAGACTCTCCAGTATCCGGGTATCGTCCGCTGATAGCCTGACTTCAACACCGTGACTCCGCAGCTGCAGCCAATCCAGAATATGCAGGCGCGGCACGCGAACCGGCTCCCGTTCCCCCTTTTTCTTTTTTTTGCCTGACGGCATGGCTCCGGCAAACATAGCCAGAACCTGGGCGCTGATTTCATCCAGCAGCATTATCTTGCCGTCGCGACGCAGCATGCCGTCGCCTCCCAGCAGACCGCGCAGCTCTTCCTCAGTCAATATTTCGCCGTTGCAGCGAATCTCGGGCTTCAGTTCAAACCAATCCTGGCTGCTGCTGGTTGCATCGAGGGAAAATGTCCAGGAAGCCGCTGCCAGAGGCTCACTGCCGATCCGCAGCAAGAATCCGTCTGTCTGTAAACGCTCTGTCAAATGCGGCAACACCTTCAATAGTTTGACAGTGGCAAGTTCCACCTCACCCGTCTTTGGCCCGCCAACAAAGGTATCCAGCCCGAACATGTCGTACAGTATCCGCATCATCCTCGCCTGAGTGCGGTGGTCATCATTCAAAAAACGCCACCCATCCGGCCTGGCCATGGCGATAATCAACGTTCTGTCCCATGATTCGGCATGAAAGGTGAGGAGCTGTTTGGCCTCCTGTTTCACAGCCCGCTTTGAGAAGTCGGGAGAAGCTGTCAAGGAACGGACTATTGTGTTTCGTGCCGTGGTTTTAGTTTCATCCAGCAGTATAAATGCGGTTTCTATAATCGCCCGCACCCGTTTTTTTGTTTTCATCAGAGCCGAGAGATTCGATCCACGATTCTGATTGAACAGCCAGAATGCGGAAGGAGAAAAAGAAAAGGTCTCATTTTCATAAATGCTGACCGGCTCCAGGGATGTGGTGGCGCCTGTCAGCCCGTGTGGAATATCCAGCAGGTAAGCCTGTGTGCTCGTCGAGTGTTGTGCGATTGAGGCCCCGTTCAGCTGGAAATAGCAATGTGTGTCAGGATTATCAACTGCTTCGGGCGACAGCCGGATGGTCGCGCTATTAAAGAGATCCAGCGGCGCAATGACAGTATGGCCCTGGTGACGGAGTTCCGGGTTGGTGACAGCCGACTCGCTAACCTTTTCGTCATCCCATGCTTCATCATCCCACTCATCATTGTAAAAATCATCGTGCGTTCCGGCCAGTTCCTCGAAAACTGTTTCCCAGCTTTTCCATGCATCATGGTTTGCAACCGGCATGACGACACCGGCCGCGACATCAAACAGCAACTGTCCATGCACGACAGCGTTGAACGGAAGGGGAATTCCGTCAGCAAGGGCACGGGAGATATGAACCTCATTGCCGCGGATGTCGAAGATGATCCCGGCAGTGCCTGGTTGCTCACCTTTATAGACCAGCGTTGTTTCAAGACCGTCCGCGTCACGGAACACGATCGGATACGCTCCGCCGGTCTGCTTGAGGAACGTTTCGAAATAGCGCTGCGTAGAGTCATAGAAATAGTTTGTCGCCAGAAAACGTGCCAGATCGGTCGGCAGACCGTGCGCAGTCCAGCCGTACACCGACTCGTCTCCACGTTTGATGGCGCCGCGTATGCTGTTGCCCTGTCCGCTCCGGTCAATCAGCAGCCTGTATTTAGGAGCACGCGCCTTGGCCGCTTCCTCTTCCACACGGGACTGAAACAGTTGCCTGAGCGCGCTCTTTACGTTTTTTGAATCATTATTTGATTTTGAAGATGCAGCCGGTGCGCCAGGCTCCTGTTCGATATAACTTTTCATATCCAGAAGCATCTGTTTGTTGAAGCGGATGTGCGACAAGGTTTCCGGCGACACCACCCTTTTGAGCGTTGCCCAGGCGATGACCACATGCGGGCAGTTGCGGGCCGGCTGCCATTCGCGGCAGGTGCATTTGGCTAGCAGTCGCCACCCTTCAGCAATGAGAGCCGTTTTATACCCGCCGGTAAAAGTTACGACCAAAGCGGATTTATCCTCATTCCAGACCGCGTCTTTCAGGCTGTTTCCTTTGCACGCTTCAAAACCCGACATCAGATGAACCTTGGCGGCAGCATCGTGGATGTCGCCGGGGCGATAGTTCCTGAATTTTACCAAGAGCGGTGATGGAGTTGTGGATGCTTGTGTCATTTACCTTATTCCCCGAATTTTCTGCATATAGCATTCAAACATCTCTTCATTCAAGCGCTTCATCATTCGTCTCACGTCAGCCATCAGCCGGTCATCACGCTGAACTGTGCAAAAATATTCCGCCAGGGTCAGAAGATCAAACCAGAGTCGTGGTTTCGGCAACGCCATATTCATCGGCGATGTTTAGCAGGATACCGTGGCGATTATCTTCAAACAGATCAAGCTGCATGCTTGCAATCCTTGATGCTTATGAAAGTAAATCTATTGATGCCAAAAATATGGTCAGCTTTTCACGGCAGATATTTGAGTGACATGTGAGGTCTGAGGAAATTGTAGTGTGTCACAACCCGCGAGATTAATTAATACCATTCAGGGGAAACTTCATGTTTAACTGGTATAGAGGCCTTTTTCTTTGCTATGTTTTATACCTACAATCACGATTCTATCAATATCTATTCTGTAGCGGATAATGTACGCTCCTGATCCGAAAGATCTGATTAATTCTCGATACTCCGAGATGTCCTCCAGAGGTTTACCCAGCATGGGGAAGGTTAGCAGCAGATTTGTTGCCTCAATAATTGTACTGGCTGCTTTTTGCGCAGCTTCTTCATTGAATTGCAGAAGATATTCCCTGATTTTCTTAAGGTCTCTGGTCGCCTTTGCCGAAACGATTATTTGTGGCATTTTGGGCATTCCGTCTCGTCAGATGTTCCCCATGTGTTTAGCCAGCTCATCATTTCATTGTGCGTTACATGCAGGCTGTCTCTCTGGTATTCTTCCCAGGCTTCAACGGTTTCCCGTTTGAACTGTTCCGCTGATTCTTCACGTTCAACGTACTGCTGAATTGCTTCTTTCATAATCCAGTGGGTAGAGCGATGCTTTGCCTCTCCGATTTTATGAAGCCTGTTTTTCAATTCGGGTGAAATTTTAA
>JACRCG010000347.1 GCA_016219145.1 Deltaproteobacteria bacterium
ATTTTCGATGCTGTAATTGATCTAAAACAAAGGCCTTCCGGTCCGATTCCGGCCGGTTAAATCTCGCTGGCTCAAGCGCAAATTATTACCGCCGCTCTTTTTGTCCTGGCGTTTGCCTTATTGTCTGCCCTGCCGCATGGAGCGCGCGCGATGTTTGCTGCGGTCGTGCTGTCAGCCTTGATCGCTCTGTATGACGTGTATCACAAGGGTAATCCGTTCAGCGTTTTGCTGATGGCCGGATGCAGACTCATGGTGTACGTTGTGGCAGCATCAGGAGTTGCCGGAAATGTAAGCGGCGCAGTAATGCTTGCGGGGTCAATCCAGTTCGGATACATCATACTTCTCAGCATGGTGGCCCGCCAAGAAAACAGCAGGCCGCAAGGATATCCGTTTCCGGTCATCCCGTTCATGCTGGCTGGTATCTGCCTGCTGGATGGCGTTTGCCTTGCCGTTTTATTGCAATCCGGAGTCTGGCTGGTTGCTGGAGCAGCTGGAACAGTAATGGTCATGGCCGGGCAGAGGTATGTAAGGGGTGATTAGCACAGCGTCTGATTTATTGGCAATTTTTGTCTGATCCAACTTGTGTAATATATAGCATTGATATTGCAAAAAATATGATGGACAATATGCAGTGAAAAACCAGCGCTTACGCGGTATGGTAGGCATTATTTGCAATTGACAAACTCGACAATTGTGGTACAAACTTATTGAAAGATTTTATGAGTTCCAAAGGTAACCATTTTACTTGGCCACTTTCTCCAGATCAAACGTAAACCTGCTACCAGTCAAAAAAGGAGGAACAATTATGAAAGCCAGAATTCTGAAACATGCAGTAACCGTGACGCTCACGTTATGCGCAACTTTTATGTTTGCGCTGTCAGCGTTTGCAACGGCCCCAACGAATGATGACATCAAAAACATGGTTACGCGCGGCAAGGCTTATCTGTTTTCCCAGCAAACACCAGCCGTGTACACGGGCGGTGTCTATAGCAGCGGCGGCTCCTGGGACAGCTATAACAAGGTAGCTGCGACCGGTTTCGCAGTTGCGGCGTTGCTTGATACTGGAGTCCCGAGAACCGATCAGCATATCATTGACGGCGTCAATTATCTGCGCAAGATGCTTGGAAATGGCACCGATGGATACAACGATATTTATGAAACCAATATCGCATTAATAGCACTGGCAATCTATAACGATCCGGCTGACCTCACTCTTATTACAAATATGGTTAGCAGTATGGAAGCATGGCAGGGCAATGATGGCGGCTGGGGCTATTGCCTGTGCAAGACAAGTGGCGACATGTCCCATACCCAGTTTGGCGTGATGGGCCTCTGGTATGGTTATCGCTACCTGGGAAAGACGTTTGATTCTGACACAACCACCCAGGCTGTGAAAAACAAGCTGTTCCGCTATCTTCAGACCTCCTTTGTGAGTTCAAACGGCCAGTTTGGATACACCCCGGGTTCAACCAGCTATGCTACTTCCACATCGAGTGGCCTTTGGAGTCTGGGTATGGCAGGTTTGGTGCAGGACACTTCCGGAACACAGGCTGCCGCAACTCCGACCGGGGCCGCAATGGCTATGGGGGTCCCAGCAACATTACCTGATGGTATTACTGCTAACCCTAATTATACCCCAGGAGCTATCGGTTGGTTTAATAACAACTACAGCTGGAACAGTGATTATTACTTCCTTTACGGAATGGCCAAGGCGCTGACCATCGCTTTGGGAGAAAACGGCAAGGTTGGTGAGCACGCCTGGGTAGAGGATTTAAAGACGGCAGTATATAATATGCGTGTTGATAATGACGCTACCAATCCGACGCTCACACACTGGAATGATGGCAGGTGGATAGGCGGTGGGTCGAGTATGGGCACCTCTCTTGTTCTCCTTTCCCTTGCCTTTGCTGATGTTAATCAGCCGGTTCCATCGCGTATTCTCGCTCAGGATACCGGTCTGGACAATGCGATTAAAGGTAGCGTAGTTATTCATACTACCGGTGGAGTACTGATTGAGCCTATCAGGGAAAACCCGAACGACCCCACTTCAGCTGCCAAACCTTTCAGAACCAGTACCACCGGGGCAGGCATGACTCAGGAAACCACCACCTATCTGCCTGTCGGTGCTTTCCAGTTCAAACTCAAGCCGGTACCGGTAGGCGGCACAGCGGAGTTCACAGTCAACCTGCCGGCCGGAGCTCTTTGTTATAGAGGAAAAGCCGGTTGCAGCGATGCCGACATAAAGACATCATTTATTGACAAGAATGGCAATCTGAAGCGCGGCCTGGACTGGTTCAAGCTTGACAACGGCAAATGGAAGGGTAACAAGAAGATTCCGATGGTGTTCGACAAGGTTGCCGGCACGATCACCGTTACACTTAAAGATGGCGGTTTTGGAGATACTGACGGGCTGGCAAACGGTGAGATCACAGATCCTGCCGCACCTGGTTATGATCAGTTCGGAGGCCTGGCGCTGGTTGATGCACTGTCCTCTCTGAAAATTGCAGCTGGAATCGATACAGCCACTGCCCAGAACCTGCTTGATTTTGATCTGGCGCCGGTTGTAGCAGGCGTGCCTGCTCCGGACGGGAAAATCGACCTGTTTGACGTTCTGGTTATCCTGCGTCAGGCGGTCGGTCTTTCGGTAACTCCGACCGGCGGTGTGTAGCATTTGACGAAGTAGCAGGCATTTTCCCATCCTGTAAAGGATGTATACCAACCCCTCGGAAAAGGGATCAGCCACTGGCTATCCTCCTGAAAGGACATTCATATGAAACGACTGTTATTAGTCATTGCATTATCTGTCAGTACTCTCACTCTGCTATCGGCTTGCGGCAACAGAGATCCTTTCCAGTCGCCGGTCGTCAAACCGCAATCCCAGGCTGTCGTGGCCTTCTCGGTGATCAGCACCAGTAAACTGCCGGTCGGGATAAGCGGCCTGATGGTCAGGGCAAACCTGCCCGCCTCTGCCGTTGTTGAAACCGACCCGGCCAATGCCAAGCTGATCAGCTCAACTGCTCTTGCCTACGGCAGCGCAGTTACCGCTCATGCCAACAACCAGATTTATGGCAGTTATTCCGCCGGAGCGACCGGCAAGCTGGTCAGAATTACGGTGCTGACTCCGAATCAGGAGTTTAGAATTGGTGAATTCGCCAAGTTGACTATCACTCCGTCCACGTTGTCACTGGCTGATTTTACGGCAATTAATTCAACGCCTCTGGCTGCTGTAGTTGGCGGGTTTGACCCGGTTGCCGGCAGTACGGTTGACCTTTCAGGCAATACGGCTGTTACGATCAGCGCTGTAACAGCTCTTTGATTCATAGTCACATACTGATATGAACAGCGGGGTTTCGGCCCCGCTTTTCGTATCAACTCCACCTGATTACAGGAAGATGATTGATGACTATATTCAGAATTACACTATTGTCATTGTTGACAAGCCTGGCTCTGATGCTGGTCGGGTGCGCCGGGTCAGGCGTCTCTTCGCGCGTTGCAGAAACAACACCCCAGGCCCTTCCCCAGTCTCCAGCCAAAGTAATCCTCAAGCTTGCCGTGACCGATATCCCCGATGGGACCGGAGTTGGTGCAATTCAGGTTTCACTACAGCTCCCGGCCGGAGTAACTCCAAACTCGTACAGCGGAAATGATGCCAGCGCCTCAGTTTTGGCCAGCGGCTCTGCATCGGGTGCCCTGGCTGCTTCCCCTTATAACTCTGCCACTGGAATCTTAACCCCCGCAGTAGTTTCCGCGACCGGTTTTAAGGCAGGAGAGTTCCTGACAATCTCATGTAAAGTTGCCCCCGGAACAATTATTACTACAGCAAGTTTTCCGGCTTATGCCAGAATAGTCCAGATTTATGACTCGAAGCCCGCGCCTGCCAGGATCACCGGTGCTAGCTGCCCGGTGACGGTTATTTTACAATAGTCAACGAATAGAGATGAGTTTACGGGAGATTGAACGTGAAAATAGTTAAATTCAGTGTGTTTTCAGGATTGCTGATTGCTCTTTTGCTGGGAGTAACCGGTGGTGGTGGCGGTGGGGGGGGGACAACACCTGCGGCGCCAACCAGAGCGACTCTGAAGCTTTCGATTAACAACCTTCCTGTGGGCATCAAGGCTGCAACTCTAAGTGTTAACTTTATCCTTCCGACGGGTGTGGTTCCTATACCGCTTGCCGGCAATGACGCTTCCGGTGCAATAGCTTTTAGCGGTAATAATATTAACGTTCAAAATAGCTTGTCAGCTGCGAGCTATATAGCCGCTACCGGGGTAGTAACTATTGGTGCAGTAAGTCTGAATGGATTGGTTGGAGGGGAATACATGACCCTGAATTGCGCAATAAATCCGGGTACAACGGTATCAGGTTCATCTTTCCCGGCGACAGCTACATTTGTTTCGGCCAGTGATACCTCTTCGGTCGCTATAGTCGGCCTGACAATTCCTATTGCAGTAACCCTACAGTAATCCTATTCTACCTTAACCCTTGTGTCACAAAAAACGGCTTACGATGTGGATCGTAAGCCGTTGAATTATCTGGTCGGTGAGACTGGAATCGAACCAGCGACCCCCTGCTCCCAAGGCAGGTGCGCTACCAGGCTGCGCTACTCACCGACGAAAGACGAAATTTATAGCACAGCCATGAAGGTTAGGCAAGAAATTAATCATCTTGTTTTCATTTCCCGCTCAACAGTGTCACGCCATTCTTTGACAAGTCCGTCATACCCCAGATTGAAATCCTTGAGTACCTCTGTGACAGTCTCGTCAAATTTCATGCCCTTGCCGAGTCCGGTCAGAATCTGTTTTATCCTGTGCCAGCCGTATCTGGTTACCATAAAATTAACCATGGTATAACTCTGTTGGTAGGCCAGGGCCGCATCAGATGAGGAAAGTGAACTGAATCCGGCCTCCATTTTTCTGAAGTCCATCAGGCTGCCCTTGCGGGCCGCCCGTCCAAACTCCGGCATGGGACGGTTGTGCTGCATCCGGCCGAACATCTCTGCAATTCCTTCGTTCAGCCAGAGAGGACAGTTGCCGCGTGTAAGTTCAAAGATCAAAACGTGGGCGTATTCATGAAAAAGTACACCTCGCATGGCCGGGGTAACCTCTTTAAGTGATCCGAAAGGAAGACGAATCTTGCCGTCATAATAACCGCCGGACCAGTCGGGTGAATCCGTGACAGTTTTGAAATCATCGCGTTTGTAGATTGCAACCGGCACGCGGGCCTCTGGAAAATGGCCCAACTCTGCCCCGATCTGGTTGGCAGCCGACTCAAGCACTTCAAGAATTGCCAGAGCAAAGGATGAGTCAACACCCGGATCGTAGGAGAGGTCAAAGCGGGAGCTGTGACCTCGGTCCATGCTGGATTCAACGGCGGTCTCCTTGCGGGACTTTGCAAGAATTTCGATGATTTCCTTTCGTCCCGGAGAGAGTTTAAGCGCCTGTTCCCACGATTCCATCGCCTGCGTCCGGTTTTCAGTCTCATACTGAACGAGGCCAAGGTAATAGAGTACCTCGGCGGGACCGTTGCCGCCAGCATTGGCTTTTTCAAGTTCGTACCGGGCTACATCATATTTTTTAAGATGGTAATTGCAGATACCGCGCAGCAGTGAGTAGGCCGCTTCTTCCGGGTACAGTTCCGTGGCCTTGACAAAGTTATCATCGGCCTGTTCATAAAGCTTCTTTTTGAAATAATGATGGCCGTAGGCCGCATAGCCTTCGGCCAGATTACGCTTGAAAGTCATATTGAGCGGGAAAAGCAGGTAAGCTCTGCGCAGATGCTCCAGCCCCTTCTCATATTCACCGCGCAACATGAGTTCACGGCCGTATCCGCTATGAATAACCGGATCGCTGTCGATGGCTTCCGAGCAGGTGCCGGGGACCGGCAGCAGGAAAATACAGCAGCAGAATACAAGGGCTGTTCTGAACTGCGCTGTTGTCATTGCTGCGAAAGAAAGTTGCGAATTGAGGACGAAATACCTTTTGTATCGAGGCCCAGCATGGATCTGAGCTCGTGTTGTTCACCCTGCTGGATGTATTGATCCGGGTAGCCTAGCCGCAATACCTTTACTCCGGTTATTCCATGTTGCTCAAGAAGTTCCAGAATCGCCGTGCCAAAGCCGCCCTGTAGAACGTTTTCCTCGATGGTTACCAGATATCTATGCTTGCGGGCCAACCCAAGGATCAAAGACTCGTCCAGCGGCTTTACGAAACGCGCATTAACAACAGTGAGAGAGATGTCGTAATCGCTCTGGAGCGCGTTTGCTACTTCCAGTGAGGTATACACCATGGTGCCCAGTGCCAGGAGAGCAGCGTCTCCGCCTTCTCGCAAAAGCTCGGCTTGCCCAACCGGTATAGCTTTCAGGGTTTGATCGAGAGCAATTCCATAGCCGTTACCGCGTGGATAGCGCACGGCAGCCGGGGTTCCAAGACTGGTGGCGGTGGCAAGCATATGCTGCAGCTCATTCTCGTCCTTGGGGGCCATCAGTGTGATATTCGGCAGGTGCCGCAGATATGAAATGTCGAAGGTACCATGATGGGTAGGGCCGTCGCTTCCAACAACGCCTGCCCGGTCTATCGCAAAAGTTACCGGAAGATTCTGCAGACAGACATCGTGAAATACCTGGTCATAGGCGCGTTGCAGGAAACTGGAGTAGACGGCAAAAACCGGTCGATAACCCTCGACAGCCAAACCGGCGGCAAAAGTGACGGCATGCTGCTCGGCGATTCCCACATCAAAGAAGCGCTCGGGAAACTCTTTGGAAAAACCGGTCAGGCCGGTTCCGTCCGGCATAGCTGCCGTTATGGCTATGATGCGCTCGTCCTCTGCGGCCAGTTTGCAAATAGCCGCGCCAAATATAGCGGTGTAAGAAGCCGCTCCTCCTTTGCCTTTAAGAACTTTACCGGTCCCGATTTCAAACGGACCTACTCCATGGAACAGTGACGGGTTATCCTCGGCCGGCTTGTAGCCCTTTCCTTTTTTGGTCAGGACATGCAGAAGCACAGCGTTGTCAAATTTACGAACATTTTCAAGCGTTTCAATCAGGGTAGGCAGGTCATGCCCATCAATCGGGCCAATATATTCAAAGCCAAAAGCCTCGAAGAGCATGCCGGGTGTAAACAGCCCCTTGAACGACTCTTCCATCTTGCGGGCTACCTGTAGTACGCCCTTGCCGACATCCAGCTTGTTGAGAAAGGCCTCGGTACTCTTTTTAAAGCGCTGAACAAACTCGCTTGACGCGGTCCGGGAAAGAAAATTGGAAAGTGCCCCAACATTCTCTGCTATCGACATTTCATTGTCGTTCAGAACTACGATCATGTCCTTGTTCAGATGTCCGGCGTGGTTGATCCCTTCATAGGCGATGCCGCTGGTCATGGAGCCGTCACCTATGACCGCCAGTACCTTGTTTTTTCTGCCATCCAGGTCACGGGCCACCGCAAATCCGGTCGCAGCAGAGATGGAAGTGGATGAATGTCCGACATCGAAGGCGTCGTGTACGGATTCATGGCGTTTGGGGAAACCGCTTAGGCCGTTTAGTGTGCGCAGGGAGCCGAATCTGTCGCGCCGACCGGTCAGAATCTTGTGGGCGTATGCCTGATGGCCAACATCCCAGATTATCTTGTCGGCAGGAGTTGTAAACACCCGGTGCAGAGCGATCGTCAATTCAACTACGCCAAGACAGGGGGCCAGGTGCCCGCCGTTGGCGGCACAGGTTTCAATTATCATCCGGCGCAGTTCATCTGCAACAACCGGAAGCTGTGTGGCCGGGAGCCTTCTCAGGTCATCCGGAGAGTTTATTGTATCAAGAATTGACATCTTGTTCCCTGTAATTTTAGAAAAATTCAATTTTTTCTGTAAACAATGTAGCGGGCGATTTCGCGCAACGGATCGGCTTCTGCACCGAAAATCTCCAGCGCCCGCATGGCTTCGTCCATCATGGCCCGGGCTTCTTCCCTGGCGGCATCCAGGCCGATTACGGCAGGGTAGGTGGCCTTGCCGCGCGCCTGATCACTTCCGGCATCCTTGCCGATTTCTTCAGTGGTGCCTTCGATGTCAAGAATGTCGTCTGCAATCTGGAAAGCAAGTCCAGCCGCCTCGCCGTAACGGGTGATGCCGGCCTGAGACTTCTGGTCCGCACCACCCAGCAAAGCTCCTGCTACTACGGATGCCTTGATCAGCGCGCCGGTCTTATGGGTATGGATGTATTGTACCGTGGGAAGGTCTATATCGGGTTTTCCTTCGCTTTCCATGTCCACAACCTGGCCGCCTACCATGCCGTAAGAGCCGGCACAGGTTGCTATCTCGTGGATCACGGCCAGCCTGGAAGCAGCATCGCAACCAACTGCAAAGCGCGGGTCGCTGATCAGTTTGAAGGCTTCGGTCAATAGCGCGTCGCCGGCCAGAATAGCGACAGCCTCGCCGAAAACCTTGTGGTTGGTCGGGTTGCCGCGACGGAAGTCGTCATCATCCATGGCGGGCAAATCGTCATGAATGAGGGAGTAGGTATGGATCATCTCCATGGCGCAGGCCGCCGGAATGGCGCGCTCTGTGTCGCCTCCCGCCGCCTGGCAGGCCGCCAGCATCAAAATCGGGCGTACCCGTTTACCACCGGCAAATATAGAGTAGCGCATGGCCTTATGGACGCTGTGAGGAAGTTCGGTTTCCCGGGGAAGATATCTGTTCAGGGCGGCATCTATTCGTTCGCACTGTTCTTTAAGGTATGATTTCAAATCCATTATGCGTCCTCTTATCCTGAAAAAAAGCATTTGAAACACGGAGCAACTGAGCAACTGAGTAAAGCAGATAAGGATGCTCTTGAAAAAGCCTTTTTGAGATTCATCTTATTGGTTAAGGCGGTTTCTCATGCAAGGTCTTGATTTCTCAGTTGCTCCGTTGCTCTGTGTTATTCGAATGGCCGTTTCTGTAATTATTCGTTGTTTTCTGCTTTGAAGGGCTCTCGCCTGAGTGAACCGTCTTTCTGCTTCAGCAGTATTTCTACCCGTCGTTCCGCCTCATCCAGTTTCCCCGAACAGTAGGCCGAGTATCTGACCCCCTCTTCGAAGGCCTTCAGTGACTCTTCCAGAGACAGTGAACCGCCTTCCAGACGCTTGACGATATCTTCCAGCTTTTTCAGGGAGGTTTCGAATTTATCAATAGCCATGTCGGGGACCCTGTCTCATGAAATAGGGGTAGCATTATACAGATATGGATTTGGGCGTCAAGTGCCGGCTCTTTCGAGTGTCTCAACCCGGCAAAAGGCTTTGCCTTTATAGAGTGTCACCAGCAGATCATCGCCGGAAGCCAGTGTGGCAGCATCGGTCACAACCCGGCCGTTGTCGCCGCTGGTAGCTATGGCATAGCCCCGGGCAAGTGTTCTAAGAGGGGACAGTACATCAAGGCGGGCGGCATTGTCGCCAAAATGGTGTTTAAACGTATCCAGAGCCTGTCTTAACGAGTGTTCTGATTGAGTCGAAAGCAGTCTGATCTGCTGACGCAGAGTTTCGACCCTGAGTGCCGGAGAGAGATGCAGTAATGTTGAAAACACCCGGTCATAGGCTTCACGACGACCTCTTACGCTGTTAAGCAGTGCCAGGTCCAGCCGATCCGCCAAATCGTCAACCCTCTGGGCAAGATGTCCCAGGGTTTTGCCCGGGTCGTGCAGCGCTCCTCTAAGAGCGCAGAGTCGCGCATCAAGGGCGGCCAACCGGTTTTTCATCAGCAGTTTAAGGCGCAGCGAAAACGCCTCGACCTGACCGCGCAGCTCATCAGCGCTGGCTATGACCATCTCGGCTGCTGCTGAAGGTGTAGGCGCTCGCAGGTCGGCCACAAAATCGCAGATACTCCAGTCGGTCTCATGTCCCACCGCCGAAATTACGGGGATTTTAGAGCGGTACACCGCTCTTGCTACAACTTCTTCGTTAAATGGCCACAGATCTTCCAGAGAACCGCCACCGCGTCCGACAATTAATACGTCAACTTCTGCCAGCCTGTTCATGTCGCCGATAGCACTGGCGATTTCTATTGCTGCGCCCTCTCCCTGCACCCGGACGGGATAGATCAACACCTCCAGGGCCGCAAAACGACGTTTAAGGACGTTGATGATGTCATGGATTGCAGCTCCGGTAGGTGATGTTATCACGCCGATCCGGCCAGGATAGCGGGGCAAGGCACTTTTGTGATTTTCGGCAAAAAGCCCTTCTGCGGCCAGCTTCTCCTTCAGCTGCATGAAGGCCATCTGCAAGGCTCCTACTCCGGCAGGCTCCAGATATTCGCAGATAAGTTGATATTCGCCACGCTGGTCGTAGACCGAAATGTGACCGCGTATAATCAGCGCCATGCCGTCGGTAGGGCGGAACTTGAGGTTTTTTACAGAACTTTTGAACATGACGCAGCGCAGTTGTGCCCCGGCATCCTTGATGGTGAAGTAGATGTGGCCTGAACCGGGAATAGACAGATTGGAAACCTCGCCCTGTACCCAGACCTGCTCGAAGTTCTCCTCCAGCACGCCTCTCAGCAGCGCAGTCAGACGGCTGACCGTCAGGATGGTTTTTTCAGAAAAAATGTCCATTTTAGCCGTTAATCAGTCAGCGCGTTAACACGCGCCCGTACTTTAGAGCCGGTTGTGACGGTAACTCCGGACTTCTCAAAGATTTTCCCGGAAAGTGAACCATCTTCGATAGTCAGCTCGGCAATGGCTGCCAGCACTCTGTTGTCATCGTCGATTATTTCAACTTCCTGCAGCTTTTTCGGCATTTTCCGCAACCTGCTGGTGTTAATCAGGACATAAGCTGTTTTGCCGACAACTCTGCTGACGCTGCCCATCTCATAGCTGGGGTTGAATCCGTTGCCGAGCTGGTCAGCCGCGCTTCTGAAGCCGACAGTTACGGCTCGAAGGACATAGGCCTGTTTCTGTTCTCTGGTAAGTATGCTTTTAGCGGGAAAACGGTCCTCTATCTTACGGTCGTCGTAGAAAGACTTTACCAGCTCTTTCTGGTTTTTCTGATTAACAAACAGAACATCCAGTCTTACCCTGGTGCTGGCGGTGAAGCGCTTTCGTGTCGGATCAGACTGGATGCTGCTGATAGTACTCTCAATTTTGTCGATTCGCGGCTGTATGATATAGCAGTCGCCCTCGGAAATATTCAGGAGAACCTTTGTAAAACGTCTGGTATTGGCTATTTCGGTCTGAATAACGTTGATAAGGTTGTCAGCGGAATCAGCGTCCGGGAGGTAGGCCGGAAATCTGTTCCTGATGTCGCTCTCAAGCTCCATGGATTCAAGCATGACCGGTTCCAGAGCCAAAGTGGTAACCCGTTCCGCTTCAACGGCGTATTTGACCTCAGGCACTGTTTCGCAGGAGATTACAAGGGCGGCGCAGAATAATGCCCCCAAGGCCTTGAGAAGTGATTTCATGACAACTCCTTGGTAATTATTGGGTCAGGGCAGCTGAAAAAACGGCCGACATCTC
>JACRCG010000339.1 GCA_016219145.1 Deltaproteobacteria bacterium
AAGGTGCGTCGCGAGCGGCTTGGACACATTGACCTGGCTACCCCGGTTGCCCACATCTGGTTTTTAAAATCACTGCCTTCTCGAATCGGCAACCTGCTTGACATCACCCTCAAGGATCTTGAAAAAGTCCTTTATTTCGAGGGATTTGTAATCAGCGACCCCAAAAACACTCCATTGCAGTTCTGTGAAGTAATGTCTGAGGACAAGTACATCAAAACTCAGCAGGAGTACGGCCCGAACGCGTTTTCCGGCGGCATGGGCGCCGAGGCGATTCGTGAATGCCTGAGAGCGCTGAATCTTGATGAACTCAGCGTCTCCCTGCGCACCGAGATGATGGAATCAACCAGCGAAGCCAAGCGTAAAAAAACAGCCAAGCGTCTTAAGGTAGTAGAAGCATTCAAGAATTCCGGCAACAAACCGGAATGGATGATTCTGGAATGCATCCCGGTCCTTCCTCCGGAACTGCGTCCGCTGGTGCCTCTGGATGGCGGCCGGTTTGCTACATCTGACCTGAACGACCTTTACCGGCGCGTAATTAATCGCAATAACCGTCTCAAACGCCTCTGCGAGCTGCAAGCGCCTGAGGTTATCATCCGTAATGAAAAACGCATGCTACAGGAAGCGGTGGATGCGCTGTTCGACAATGGCCGTCGCGGACGTGCCATCGCCGGACCCAACAAGCGCCCGCTCAAGTCGCTCTCTGACATGCTTAAAGGCAAATCAGGACGTTTCCGCCAGAACCTGCTCGGCAAACGCGTTGACTACTCCGGACGTTCCGTTATCGTCGTTGGTCCCGAACTGAAGCTGCATCAGTGCGGTCTGCCGAAAAAAATGGCTCTGGAGCTTTTCAAGCCTTTTATCTACAACAAACTTGAGGAGCGCGGCTACGTTACAACCATCAAGAGCGCCAAAAAAATGGTTGAAAAAGAGCGCCCCGAAGTTTGGGACGTGCTTGAAGAGGTCATCAAAGAACATCCGGTCATGCTGAACCGCGCACCGACGCTGCACCGCCTGGGAATTCAGGCCTTTGAACCTGTTTTGATCGAGGGCAAGGCCATCCAGCTGCATCCGCTTGTCTGTACAGCTTTCAATGCCGACTTTGACGGTGACCAGATGGCGGTCCATCTGCCGCTCTCTATCGAGAGCCAGGTTGAAGCTCGTGTTCTGATGATGTCTACTAATAACATACTCTCACCAGCTAACGGCAAGCCGATCATAGTGCCGTCGCAGGATATGGTTCTGGGTGCTTACTATATGACCCGCGACAGAATAAACTCCAAAGGTGAGTTTTTTAAACCCTCGGAAAAAGATCTTAATGCCGGTCAAAACGCTTCCGGAATCTTTTCATCGCCGGAAGAGCTGCGCATTGCTTTCGACGCCGGTGAAGTTGCCCTGCAGGCCAAGATTAAAGTCCGTATGAAGAACCTAGTAACAGATGAGAAACCGCAACTGATTGAAACAACCACCGGGCGCGTTCTCCTGCGCGAGGTTCTGCCCGAATCAGTTCCATTCTCGGCAGTAAACAAAGTCATGACCAAAAAGGAACTGTCGAACCTTGTTGACACCTGCTACCGTCTGGCTGACAGCAAGGAAACAGTCATACTGGCCGACAGACTGAAAGATATCGGCTTTAAATACGCAAATCTGGCCGGTATTTCCATCTGCCTTGACGACATGGTTATTCCGGAGGGCAAACCGGCCATTATCGAGAAAGCCAATGAAGATGTGATGGAGATCCAGAATCAGTACACCGAAGGTCTGATAACGGACGGCGAGCGCTACAACAAGGTCATCGACATCTGGGCCAAAGCCACTGAGGACATTGCAACCGAGATGCTTGGCAACCTTTCAAAAGAGATTGTTACAGCTCGCGACGGCAGCAAAATAGAGACCTCTTCATTTAATGCCATCCACATGATGGCAGACTCCGGAGCGCGTGGTTCCGCCCAGCAGATCCGGCAGCTGGCCGGTATGCGTGGACTGATGGCCAAACCCTCCGGTGAAATCATCGAGACACCGATTACCGCTAATTTCCGTGAAGGGTTGACGGTTCTTCAGTACTTCATATCAACCCACGGCGCTCGTAAAGGTCTGGCCGATACCGCGCTCAAGACCGCTAACTCCGGTTACCTGACCCGCCGTCTGGTCGATGTGGCCCAGGATGCTATTATCACCGAACTGGATTGTGGTACCCTGGACGGCCTGATTGTCTCATCACTGACTGAAGGCGGCGAAATCATAGAACATATCGGAGATCGCATTCTGGGTCGTGTCGCACTTGAAGACATTCACGATCCGATCACAGACGAAATCCTGGTAGAGGCAAATCAGGAGATCACCGAGAATCTGGTCAAGCGCGTTGAAGACTCCGGTCTTGAAAAAGTAAAAATACGTTCGGTGCTTACCTGCCAGAGTAAACGTGGTATCTGCGCCAAGTGTTATGGCCGAGACCTTTCCCGCGGCCACAGCGTCAACATGGGCGAAGCTGTCGGAGTCATCGCAGCCCAGTCTATCGGTGAGCCCGGCACCCAGTTAACCATGCGTACTTTCCACATCGGCGGAACCGCTTCAAGACGTGCCGAGCAGACATCCCTTGAAGCCAGAAATGATGGCACTATCAAGTATATCAACCTGAATACCGTCGTTAACAACGAAGGACACCATGTAGTCATGAATCGTAACGGTGAGGTTGCGGTTGTTGATGATACCGGTCGTGAGCGCGAGAAATACACTGTTGTCTACGGTGCTAAAATCAAGATTGTTCCGGGTGGCGCTGTCAAGCAGGGGGACATTCTCTCCGAATGGGACCCTTACACAATGCCGATCCTTACTGAATTCTCGGGCAGGGTCAAATTCGGTGACATCATCGAAGGCGTTACAATGGAAGAGCAGCTTGATGATGTCACCGGGCTTTCCCGCAAAGTCATCATCGAAACCAAGGACTCAGACAAACGCCCTCGCATCGCCATCAAGGATGCCAGAGGAGAAGGCGGCGGCACCATCGGGCGCTATTTCCTGCCCGCCGGAGCTAACATCTCTGTTATCGATGACGCTGTTATCAGCGCCGGTGATATTATTGCAAAGATACCCCGCGAAACCACCAAAACCAAGGACATCACCGGCGGTCTGCCACGCGTTGCCGAGCTGTTCGAGGCACGCAAACCCAAGGATTTTGCGGTTATTACCGAGATCGACGGCCGCGTTTCCTTTGGTAAGGATGCCAAGGGCAAGCGCAAGGTCATTGTTGCGCCTGAGCAGGGTCAGGGCGAATCAAAAGAGTACCTGATACCTAAGGGGAAACATATCAGCGTCCATGAGGGTGATCATGTCCGCGCCGGTGAACCGCTGATGGATGGTTCTTCAAATCCACATGACATTCTGAGAGTTCTTGGAGTCAAGGAACTGGCAAAATATCTGGTTGATGAGGTTCAGGAAGTTTATCGGCTTCAGGGCGTAAAGATCAATGACAAGCATATCGAGACTATTGTCCGGCAGATGCTTCGCCGGGTAAAAATCAAGGAAGTCGGGGATACAAATCTTCTCATTGACGACCAGGTAGAAAGATATGTCTTTGAGGATGAAAACCAGAGAATCCTTG
>JACRCG010000340.1 GCA_016219145.1 Deltaproteobacteria bacterium
CTATGAGGGCAACACGGAGGGGTATGTTATTGTCGTCGAGCCGATATTTTTCCTCGCTCTCCCTCAGAACGGTTTCCTGCTGATGCAGTGTGTCAGCCATCGTACGCAGGCTGCGGGAGAGCTGGTTAAATTCGGTGACCGACGATAACGGCCACTCGCTGATCACTTTTCCCTGAGCGATATCCTGAGCATGACCGGTCAGCTCATCGAAGCGTGAGGCCAGTCTCTGCGCCAGATAGGCTGAGGTGACTACTCCGCAGCAGACGGCTATCAGAATTCCTGCCAGAACAATCAGGGAGATGTAAATCGGCGTGCGGTAGAGCGAGGCGTTCGTCTTTGCCACAATGACGTGCCAGTCCACGCTTTTGATCTGGATAATGCTGCCGGTCATCGAGCTTCCGGAGAAATCGAATTGTCCGGTAGTATCGGCATCACTCCTGATACCGTCGCGGACCAGCTGAATATTGCCGATATTGAGTTGTTGGGCCGTGTAGAGACCGTTGTTGTCGGCTACAACCTGACCTTTATGGTCGACGATCAGTATCAGAAGCTCTTTCTCAGTGCTGATCCGCTGGAGGAATTTTGTCAGGAGAGCCAGGTCAACCTCGCCGATAACGGTTGCATCTTCACCGGGCGCGCCGTACGCCACCACCAGTCCGCCGTAGATAACCGAAAGAAACGTCTCTGACCAGAGCGCCTTTTTTCTCTTGGTAACCTCCAGAAAGAGCGGGTTGCGGGAAAGGTTGATGCCGATCTGATCGTCGTGCTGTTCCTTGTAATCCTGCTTGAGAGCCACATCCAAAACCGTGCCGTCGGGAGCGATTTCATACAGACTGCCCATGGCATCGGTCGAGCCCAGCAGGGATTCAAGGTGCTGATTCCCGCGCCGCAAGGATGCGGCTGCCCTGACAATGGCAGCGCCGGTTTCGAGATGGCTTTCCACCTGCATGCCGACAGCACGCGCCAGCAGGATCTGCCGTTCACCGACATCCTTGCTGGCGTGCGGCAATATCCAGAAGAAACCTAAAAGCAGCATGACTGCAAACGGCAGAATAATTGCCGCCAGAGACTGGAGTGTCAGAACCCGGCGCAGAGGATGGATGGACATGGTTACTCTCCGGTTACGTACTGGTTCCCTCGAATGACGCTGACAAAATTCTTGCGGTCGGCATCACCGAAGCGGTCGATATTCAGCGGCTGCTGCACACCCTGAAAGACTTTCTTTTCGATGATGACATCCTTGATGCTGGCGCTACCCGTGCGAAGCGCAAATGCCTCCAGCGCAACCAGCCCCGCATCGTATCCGGCAACACCGGCAAAGCCCGGATCCTGGTTGAAGCGGGCCCGGTAGGCGGTCAAAAAATCCTTGAAGCGTTGGGAGTTATCGTTTCTGTCAAAAAAATGGGAGACAACAACTCCTTCTGCCGCAGCGCCGGCCATCTCCATGAAGCGCTCTGTCGAAGCCCACTCGGACATGGCAATGCGCTGGCCCGGAGCAAACTTGCGCAGCTGCTGACAGATCAGGGCCGAATCGACAGCATTGCTGATGATCATAACGGAATCGGCTTTCGCCGCCAGCAGCTCCTTGACCAGAGGCTGAAAGATCATATCCTTGCTGGATGGAAAACTCCTGACCTGAATGACCCTGCCGCCCAGCGCCGTGAATGCGGATCGGAAGTCATTAAGCCAGCTTTCGGTGTACGATTTGTTGTTGATGTCGTAAATGGCGGCAACGGTACGGATGCCGAGCTTTTCAAACTGGTAGCGGGCGTTTTTTGCGGCGTAGCTGGTGGTAGTGCCGGCGACGCGGATAAAATTATCGTCCTTGCCGGAGAGATCAGGGGTCGTAACGGTCGGACTCAGCAGGATACTTTTGGAAGCGTTTATCTGTGGCATCATCACCATGGCCATGCTGCTGGTCATGAGGCCAATTATCAGCTCCATGTTCTGACTGAGAAGTTCGCCTACCACCCGTTTGGCCGTTTCAGGGTTCTGTTCATCATCCCTGACGACCAGCACGACAGGGCGGCCGTTTATACCGCCGGCGGCATTACGCTGTTCCACCGCCAGCTGGACGCCATTTCGGCCGGCAACCCCCAGATCGGCTGCTTTGCCGGTCAGGCCACCCACAAAACCGATTTGTAGCGGCTCGGGCTTCTTGCAGGATGCAAGAAAAATCCATGCTGCCAGACATAGTGTCAGACGCGAAAATGTTCCAAATCTCATGATGATGTCCCTCCTGCCGTCAGGCCATGTTCACCGGTATCGCTGATTCTTTTTATCGCCACTTTCAAATCGCTGACCTTGTACGGCTTCTGAATGAAACCGGCCAGCCCCTTGCCGACGAACTTCTGGGTGACCTCCTGCTCGTTGTAGCCGCTGCTGATGATCACCTTTACATCCGGTTTCAGCTGTCGCAGTTTCCGGAAACATTCCTCGCCGTCCATGTGCGGCATGGTCAGATCCATGATTACCAGGGAGATGTCAGGATTTTGCCCGAAGGTTCTGATCGCCTCCCGGCCGTCGGCGGCTGTGATGACGGTGAAGCCGAGTTCCGTGAGCATGGCCGTCCCGAGATCACGGATGGTTATCTCGTCGTCCACCAGCAGCACCGTGCCGCTGCCATGCCAGTCGTCGTCCGGCTTATCCCCGCCTGAAGGTCCGCTCGGCAGATCGGAGGCCGGCAGCAGAATCTTGAAGGTAGTGCCTTTCCGAGGTTCGCTGTAGACCTTGATACCCCCCTTGTGGCCGCGTACTATGCCCTGCACGGCCGCCATGCCCAGGCCGCGTCCGGTGAACTTGGTAGTGAAGAACGGGTCGAACAGCTTTGCCATGGTTTCCTTGTCCATGCCGCAGCCGGTGTCGGCAACTTCGATATAGACGTAGAGTCCGTCAACTATGTTCTCATCCAGCCAGATGTCTTTCAGATAGCTCCGGTCACACTCCATAAAGCCGGTGGTAATGGCTATCACGCCGCTTCTGTCGCCGATCGCTTCCGAGGCGTTAATAACCAGATTCATGACGATCTGGCGCATCTGGGTGGCGTCAACTTCCACTAGCGGCAGCTGGTTGTGCAGGTTGAGGCGCAGCACCGCCTTTTTGGATATGGAGACTTCCAGCATGTGCAGCATCTCCTCCAGCATGCGGTTCAGATCTATATTCTCGATCACGAACCTCCCCTTGCCGGAATAGGCCAGCATCTGCTTGGCCAGATCAGCCGCCCGGGCGGCCGCTTCTTCAATGCGGTGCAGGTTGTCCACGGCGGGGGACTCCCTGTTGATCCGCATCAGCGCCAGATCGGCGTTGCCGATGATGGCGGTCAGGATGTTGTTGAAGTCGTGGGCGATGCCCCCAGCCAGTACCCCCAGACTCTCCAGCTTCTGGGTATGCAGAAGTTGTTGCTCCAGCTTTTTACGCTCATCCTCGGCACGCCTGCGGGCAATTATTTTCCAGACGGCATCCATGAAGAGCTTCAGATGCATTACATCGCCATCATCATAATCAGTCTGTTTATTGGCGATACCAACCACGGCAACGATTGACTCTCCCGCAATCACCGGAATGGTCAGAAAGCGCCCGAGATGAACGTGCCCCTCCGGATACCCTTTTTTCAGCGGATTGTGATCGGCGAAATTGTTGACAATGATCGGTTTGCGCTGACGGACAGCTTCGCCCCAGAAACCGGTCTTATCCAGATCGTAAACGGTCTGCGGCTCAACGATCAGACAATCCTTCATGACGTTTTTTGACCAGGAGTTGAGAATGAATTGCTGTTTGTGCTCATTGTAGAGGTAAATATAACCAATCGCACTGCCGGAAAGCTCGATGACTTCGTTGAGGGCATGATCCAGAAATTCCTGCTCATTGGTGAAGGGGTACTGTGTAATATCAAACTGGCTGGCCAGGCGGCGTTCGTTGTTTTTCAACTCGACATTGAGCTTTTTTACGTCGTCCAGCGTGCTGATAAGGCTGGGAAAAGTAATGGCTTCCGGAATGCGCGGAATAAAGAGTATGGCCGTCAGGGCGGAAACAGTCGCAGTGAAGGCCTTGACAAGGCCTTCCGGCCAGTAGGCCGGCACGAAAATGGTGTAAGCAGCGAAGAAATGAGTCGTACCGCAGGAGAGGATGAAAATGGCGAACATGACGAATATCTTGAAAAACGGCAGGTCGCGGCGCTTGGAGGCAAAGTACAGCATGGCGATCGGAATCGAATAGTAGGAAATGCCGGTAATAATGTCAGACGCTACATGCAGCACGACCAGCGGTTTCTCCCATGAAAAACAGAAGCCGTGGGCCATGTAGTCGTTGTTCATGATGTGGTTCATTGGCATGCAATTCTCCGGAGTTATCAGATTTTTGAACGTATCCCTATTTTAATTAACCATATTCCTGATCGCCGCTCTCAATTCGCTCAGCTTGTACGGCTTTTGAATAAAGCCGGCCAGACCCTTTCCGGCGAACTTCTGCGTCACTTCATATTCACTGTAGCCGCTGGACATGATCACCCTTACATCCGGTTGCAGCTGTCGCAGTTTCCGGAAACATTCCTCGCCGTCCATGTGCGGCATGGTCAGGTCCAGGATCACCAGGGCTATTTCCGGGTGTTCGCTGAATGCGGCCAGCGCTTCGTTGCCGTCATTAGCGGTTATCGGCCTGAAACCCAACTCCTTGAGCATTTCGGCCCCGATTCCGCGAATCGTTTCCTCGTCATCTACCAGCAGGACTGTGCCGCTCCCCTTCCAATCATCGTTTGGGCTTTCCTGGTCGAACAGCTCGGCCGGTTTGGCGCTGGCCGGCAGCAATATTTTGAAGCTGCTGCCCCGGCCCGGCTCACTGTAAACCTTGATGGCCCCCTTGTGACCACGCACGATTCCCAGAACTGTCGACATGCCCAGCCCCCGTCCGGTGAACTTGGTGCTGAAAAAAGGGTCGAACAGCCGGGATAATGTCTCACTGTCCATGCCGCAGCCGCTATCTGAAATTTCCAGGTAGACATACAGTCCGTCGGTCAGATTTTCATCCAGCCAGACATCTTTCAGGTAGCTGTCGTCACAGTCCATGCAGCCGGTCGTGACCGCGATC
>JACRCG010000345.1 GCA_016219145.1 Deltaproteobacteria bacterium
AGATATGTTTCAGGGTTTCATCACTCATGCCGCTGCCATTGTCACTGAATGACAACAGTATGAAATCGCCGGTGCTGACGCCGGGGTGCAGGTGCGCATATTCATCGTCGATCATCACCTGGCCGGTTTCGATCGTGATCCGGCCGGTCTCCGCGATTGCATCCTGTGCGTTGATGGCCAGGTTGAGTATCACCTGTTCGATCTTGGAGCGGTCGGCCATTACGATCGCAGCCTGCGAAGAGAGTTGCAGATTGATCTCTACGCTTTCCCGCAGTGTCCGGCGCATGATTGAACTGAAGCAAGTGATGATCTCATTCAGGTTGACAGCCTGCATCTGCATTACCTGCTTGCGGCTGAAGCTCAACAATTGATGAGTCAGCTCCCTGGCTTTACCGGAGGCCTTGATGATACCTTCAATCTTGATTTGAAGATTTTCGTCGTCCGGCATTGCACGTTTCAACATATCTGCATAGATGTTGATCGGAGTCAGCAGATTATTGAAGTCGTGGGCTACCCCGCCGGCCAGATGTCCGATCGCCTCCATCTTCTGTGACTGGTTCAACTGTTGTTCCAGTTCGTTGCGCTCGACTTCGTTCCTGTTCCGCTCGATTGCGATTCCTGCATACGATGCCGCCAGCTCGATCACCTTGATTTCTTCATCACCCGGAGTGGCCGGTTCCCTGTGGTAGATCGCAAAGGTCCCCAGCAGCAAACCGCTGGAGGAGATAATCGGTTCCGACCAGCAGGAACGGAGCCCGGCTTCATGAGCCGGAGTGAATCCCTTCCAGAACGGATGTTCGCATATATCTTCCACGATGACCCGTTCACGGCGAAATGCTGACGTGCCGCACGAGCCGACCCCTTCAGCGACCCTGATGCGACCGGTGGCAACGTTGTATTCCTGTGGCAGGCTGGGAGCCGCGCCGGTCACAAGTCGCCGACCTTCATCCACGGCCAGAAGGATCGAACAGAGCGCTCCCGGACGCTCGTTCTCGATAGACCTGGCAATGAAAGAGAGCAGATCGGGTAACGGTTCGCCACGGGCGATACGCTCCATGATTTCGGAGCGGACCTGCTCTCGCAGTTCCGCCCTTTTCAGCTCGTTAATATCCTTGACCACGTGCACTGCCCTGACAATTTCGCCATGCTCGTCAAAGACCGGATCGACTGATACTTCAAACCATTTAGACCCGACAACAACCTGCATCGAAGCCCGTTTCCCGCTCTGTACCATCCGGTCAAACGGGCATTGGCTGATAGTGGACAAACCATAATGGGCAATTTCGCAGCAAGCGACACCGATAACATCCTGAGGGATTTTACCGAATATGCCCAGGGTGGCCTTGTTGGCTCGCAACACCTTACGATCCATATCAAGAAGCCAGACGGCATCCTCAATTGCATCAAAGGTATCACGCCACTCCGACGCCACCACTTTAAGTTTATGCTCATATTGCTTGCGGTCGCTAATGTCCCTCAACACGCTGAGAACAAGCCGGCGCTGCCCAATTTCAACCGACCGGCTACGCCATTCAACCGGAACCAGCCTTCCCGATGCGTGAAGATACACAGATTCAAAGAGCGCGGTGCCCTGTTCGAGGATCTGCTGAATACGCTCCTCAACCAGAGTCCTGTTCTCAACCGGCATGAAATCCTGAATATTACTGGTATCCAACTGCTGACGGCTGTGACCGGTAATATGGCAGAGTGCATTGTTGAACTGGACCAGGCCGCCTTTTTCATCCACCAGAAGAATGACGTCGGTGACCGAATCGATCATTTCGGCCTTTAACTGCAGCTCAAGCTGTTGTGAGTTCAAGTGGATACTGGAATTCCTGATATTCCTGAGCTGTCGCAGGAACAGCACTGAAAGCGCGACCGTGATCAGCGCCAGGATTCCGGCAATGGTATTGGATATGGCCAACTTGCATTCACTCGGGCTGTTAAGGCAAAACAGAACAGCCACAACGGGCAGGACAAATGCTACGGCAACGAAAAAACGGCGTCTGGTTTGATTATAGTGGTCTGCAGGCATATTCTGCCCCCGAATAACATTTGAATTAACTAATTGTTATTCGATAATTACCACAATTACATCAAATTACACACATAATTTACGCCGTCCATGCTGCATGTCAGCACCTTGGTTTCATGCAATACGCTGTAAAAGCATCGGCGGAGAGTGGCCTGCTGAAATAATATCCCTGGATGACCGAACACCCTTTTTCCGTCAGGTACGCAAGCTGTTCTTCGGTTTCCACCCCTTCCGCGACAAGTTCCATCTCTAATCCCCGCCCCATCGCGATGATAGTGTTAACCACAGCGGCATCGTTTTTTGTGGTCAGCATCCGCCGAACGAAAGACTGGTCGATCTTCAGCTCCTGAATCGGCAAGCGTCCCAGGTATTCCAGCGACGAATAGCCGGTGCCAAAATCATCCAGTGAAAGCGTTATGCCGATTTCGGTCAGTGCGGTGAGTTTTTCCATGGTACGCACACTGTCGAGCATGATCATGCTCTCGGTAAGTTCCAGACAGAGGCAGCCGGGATCATAACCGGTCTCATCCAGTATGCGCTTGACAGTTTCATCAAGATCGCTGCGCATGAACTGCAGTGCCGAGATATTGACCGACAGCCGCATAGGCGGAAGCCCCTGCTTTCGCCATGACGCGGCCTGCGTGCATGCATTCAGAAGCACCCACTCACCCACGGCAACGATCAGGCCGGTCTCCTCCAGAAGCGGGATAAACTGGCTGGGAGAGACCAGCTCCTCCCCATTCGGAGTCCAGCGCAACAGAGCTTCCATACCGATTACGCTGCCGCCTGGCAGACCGATCTGCGGCTGATACTGCAGGCTGAACTCGTCACGCTCCAGCGCCTTGTAAAGCTTGGATTCCATCGCAAAACGCTGCTCCAGCTGAAAATTCAGCTCACTGGTATAGAAACAGACCGCGTTCTTGCAGTCCTTCTTGGCCTGGTACATGGCCGCTTCGGCATTTTTCAGCAGGCTTTCGACGGTGTTACCATCCTCGGGATATACCGCCACACCGATACTTGCGGTTGAAATAATTTCTGTGCCTCTGATCACGAAGGCATCGTTCATCGCCTTGTGTATCTTTTCGGCGAACAGGACAGTTTGGCCTGTCTCGTCCACCAGCGGCGGCACGATGATAAATTCATCACCGACAAATCTGGATATGAAGCTGCCCATACCACCGGCCATTTCCAGACGGCGTGAAATTTCCTTCAGCAGTAGATCGCCGAACTCATGACCGAAGGTATCGTTGACGAACTTAAGGTTATCGATATCCAGCACCAACAGCGCCAGCTGCTGATTCTCGCGGTTTATCAATTCAAGCTGCAGTGTCAGATATTTCTGGAAATAATTGCGATTGGGCAGCCCGGTCAAACCGTCGAAATTGGCCTGATAATAGAGCTGTTCCTCATGGCGCTTATGCTCGCTGATATCTTCCTTGATCCCGACAAAATGGGTTATCACGCCGGACTCGTCCTTGATCGGCGCAATGCTGCAAAGTTCCCAGAACTGCCGGCCGTCCTTGGATATGTTACAAAACTCTCCCTGCCATTCCTTCCCTGACTTTATGGTTTCCCACATCTCGGCATAATAGGCATCGCCCTGCCGACCTGATTTCAGCA
>JACRCG010000342.1 GCA_016219145.1 Deltaproteobacteria bacterium
CCACGGCAATACGAAAATCGCCCAGGTTGCAAACAGTTCCCATGGATCGGCCCCGGTTTGGTAGGTCTGACCGACCAGCGCCAGCAGTGCCCCCACCAGCAGGGTTGCCACCAGCAGCGCTGCTTTGCCGGGCATCTGTTCCAGTCCCAGCCGCCAGGCCGATATAACTGAGACTGCCAGCAGCAGTTCCACTATCCCGAAGCGGGCAAAATGCCCCAACTCCTTCCAGTTGTAGGCAAAGAAGAAAATCACCGCCGCAGCCAGGAATATCGCCCCCATCCAGAGCGCCAGACTGTCCAGCAGGCGCCGCCATTCAGGCGCTCGCGGGAGTGTCCCGGCGATACGCAGAGCTTGCGGGAGCGCATCAGCTGCGAGATAGCCTTCCGAAGCCCAGGTCATGAGATCCCCTCGCCCGTAGCCAAAATGAAAGGAGTCCTGTCCGGTAGCCGGCAAAGGCGCAGCTGATGATGGCATTTCTGTACCAGAGGAGCCGTTTGCCATCTGGCGGTGCTCTTCCGCAATCCGGAATTTTTCATAGATCAAACCGCAGAGGCCGCAACTCTCCGCCGTCTCCTGCCAGGCTCCGCACTTGGGACAAACCACTTTCCCCTGAACACCGTCAGGAACTCCGGTTTTAACCGGAGTAACCGTAAAGACCGTCGCACAGCGAGGACATCTGGTATTTGAGCCGCCTGGAGGAATTCTGGCAGCGTCAGCCTCCGCCGAGAAATGACATTCAGGGCATTCAATTTTCATAACTTTACATGGTCCTTTCCAGGTGCATCGTATGATTTCCGGATTACCAGACCCATATTAGCACTGCATACAGCACATAAGAGCTGCGGTATAGGTGTTGCGGCTCCACTATTCATTATTATGAAAAATGGACGGCCTGACACTATGAGTATGCACTCTCAGTTAAAACAGAAATCCGATTCCAGCAGAGTAGCCAATTTCAGTGTTGCTTTTGATACCTGCAGGCAGGTCCTTAGCCAAATAAAACATGTCCAGATCCAGGCTGATCTTCTTATACATCCGCCATTCAAAGCCACCGCCAATTGCGCCTCCCAGATAGCCCTCGTGTCTGCCGTCACTCCAATTAACTGTACCAACCCTGCCAAAATATCCTATCAGTCGAGGATTAAATGTCTTGATGTTTTCAAGCGGATAGAACATGGCGCCAAGAGCCCAACCCGGGCCGTCATATTGATAGTAGCCCAAGCCTGCGCCAACAGAGGCGTAAGTGTTGATGCGGTACTCAGCATTCACACCAATTCCTCCATGTGGAACTCCTATGCCGACGCCCAGACGAAAATGGTTATCCTCTGCTGATAAGGCAGGGACAGCCAGGCTAACAAGAAAAAACATTACAGCGCCAATCGAGAAAATTCTCATACTTTCAAATCTCCTTTTGGAATTAAGTAGGTTTCACCAGTCACGGGAAACCTCTGAGGTTGTGCTTGTTTTTGCGAGGATAAGAGGCCCGTGTCAGCATTATCCGTTTTATATTTGGACGCAGCCTTAAGCCATCACTCACCCATCCTCCCGCTTCATCTGCCTGCAAAACCGCAGGACCATCAACGTTAGGGCATTACATAATGGGGCTGCCACCGACACGAGACAATTGAAGCTCATAACATGCTGTATTACTGACATGTCTAATGCCAAATGTCGCCCTCATATTTTCCGGATTTTAACAATATCAATCCGCTTCCCGAGGTTCCAGAACCAGCTTGATGCCATTCAGGATTTCAGTCATGCGCTTTGCTGAAAGTGTTCCGACATACTCGTCCAGTTGGCTCTTGTCCACGGTGAAAACCTGCGACACATTGACGACGCTTTCCTTGGGCAGATTTGATTCTTTCTTGTCGATCAGTACGTTGCCGGGCGCGCCGGCGCGTTTGAGATTGGTGGTTAAGGGGCAGACCATGACGGTCTTGATCTTGCTCCGGTTAAAGAGATTGTTCTGAACGATGACATGCGGATGCTTGTAGCCGGGCTCAGAACCTTCCGGCTCGTCCAGTTCTATCCAGTAGATATCGCCCTGATTGATTACCATGAACCCTCCACAATGCGTCGATGCTGCTTGCGTGATTTCCGGCGAAGGGTCTGCTCCGGTACATCAGGTTCATCCGAGTAGGCCGCGTTGATCTTGGCCAGCATTTCCCTGTTTTTCTGGTGTTCGATGAATTCTTGCAGGGCAATGACGAATAATTTGCTGCGCGAAACCTTCATGGTACGCGCAATATGCTCGGCTTGCTCAAAGAGATTCTTATCAATTGAAATGGCAGTTTTGATGGCGAGCATGGTTATACCTCCTGTTTGTTTCAGTATAACTTTCAATCATACTACTGTCAATACCACGTCGCCTTGCCTCATTCCCCGCTATCCTTCATTATCCGCCGAATCCGCTCTCCGGTATCCGGGTGGGTAGAGAGATAATTTCGCACCGGATCCGTGCCGCCGGCGGTCTTGCCCTGTTTGACGTCAAGCTGGGCTTGCAGGCGTCCCAAGATCTCGGCGTAGCTGCGTGGCGGCACACCGGCCGACTTCATCCAGGCCATGGCCGCATCATCCGCTTCTCGCTCGAATGCGCGCGAATACGAGGCGTCTACCAATACCGTGGGGAGAGTAGCCGCCAGCGAGGTGATCGATAGCAGGTCGCCGGTCAGGGTTGCCATGATCAGGGCGGTCGATGAACTTTGCAGGAGATGACGCAGGATGTGGCGGCCGCGTACGTGCCCAAGTTCATGAGCCAAAATAGCGGCAATTTCGTTGTCCTGCCTGGCCAGGCCGACCAGGTCGTCGGTGATGATCACAATTCCGGACGGGAGTGCAAAGGCGTTGGCCCCGATGGCCGGACAGGAACGGAACTCCAGCCGATATCCGGCTGCGTTTCCGTCCGGACCGGCCACACGCAGGAACAGCGCCGACAGCTCATTCTGCCGCTCTTTTGGAAGGTTGGACGGCTTCATCAGCAGTCGGTCCAGCGTGGCCAGCGCCTCGCGCCCCATGCTGCTTTCTGCGGCCGGCGGTAGGGCAAAGGCCGCATGACGGGCCAGGGGGGGGATGCCGAAACGCAAGAACAGCGCCACTAGCAGCGCAGTCAGAACCAGAGCGGTCAGGGCCAGCGGCAGGCTCTTCTCCCAGCGATGCACTATATTTCCGGTGGTTTTTGCCCCGCAGGCCCGTTCAAGTTCAGCCAGCAGAGCTGCATCATCCAGCTCGCAAACGCCGCCGTCCGGCAGGCGCACTGTCCGGCGCACAGAACCGATTTTCTCTGATACCCGAATGCTTGCCGCCGGATATGAGAGATCCACGCCATCGCCGTTGATGGTGACGCGATCGCCCTCCAGAGTGAGAACGGCCTCCCTGCGGGTCGATACCTTGCCGTCGAAATATGCGACTGCGGCTGATTTCATAGAAGTGCGGCTTTCATCAGAGCGCTATATCCATCGACATGTTGAAGACGTCGCCGATTTCATCACCGGCCGCGCCGACCGTGCCAGAGCTGCCGGCCGCCGCAACCGCATCGTCCAGGCCACCTGCTGTTTCCAGCTCCAGACGTTCGAAACGGTAGCGGGCCAGTCTGATCGTGGCCCACGGCACCAGCAGGCCGATGCTGCATATGATTGCCAGCAGGTTGGTAACGAACAGTAGCGCCATATCTCTTGTGCGGAGCGTGCTACGGAAACTGCCGCCGCCGACGCGGGTGCCGTTCCAGCTCAGATTGGCCAGGGCCGTCTGCGCATAGACCATCAGTAAGAAATAGACCAGCGGGAGTATAATGGCCGGGATCAGCGCCAGTCCGCGCAGCGCTCCGCTTTTTCCACCTGCTGCTGCGGCCGGAATCAGGCTGCCGCCGCCCATCGCCACGAGGATTCCCAGCAACACCATGATTGCGACAACGCCGAGTCCCACCTTAAAGAAGAGTTTATAGAAATCCTTGACCGTCGCATGGAAGGTAAATGGAGTGGCGCCGTAGCTGCTGTTCTCGACCATGAATCTTTTCTGGCGATAGAGCATGTAGGGAGAGAGTATCCCCAAAGTCAGCGCCGAGAGAATCGGCAGTCCGGCAAAAACAAGGTAGGCCTGGCGGTAGTCCGGCCGGAAGGAGAAACGTATATTGCGGAAGGACGAATTGGCTGAGTTGAAGACTCGGGCGCGTACCAGCAGCCACGGAAATGCAATGAAGATAATCAGGGTGATCACGATGCTCAGGATCGGGCTGATTTTGGTGCCAATGCTGTACAGGATGAAGGCTGCGGCGGCGATCAGCCACCCCTTGAAGAGTGCCATCGGGTCGGCCAGGTATTCAAAGGGCTGGCCGTGCAGGGTTGTGCTGCCGTAAAAGAAGCGCCGTTTGCGTACCTTGGCCCAGGCCGAATAGATGCCGATGGTGACTATTTTGAGCAGGGTGTTGACGATCCAGATGCCGAAGTAGTCCCGGGCTGTGCCGTGAAACGTGAAGCCGAGAGTGGCCGGTCCGGATGGGGGCGCTGGTTGTAATGAAGCGGGCGGCATTGGCGGCGGCGCGCTGATCTCATTCTCCGGCGGCGAGGCTGGAGTCAACTCTTCCGCTTCTGTTTGAGGGACCGCGTGCGGCAGCAAGGTTTCATCGTTCAGGGGAAATGGCTGTCTGCATTTGGGGCAGGTAGCCTGCCTGACGCCATCGGGGATAGCCCCTTTCGGAACAACCTTTGAAAATGCGCAGTGGGGACAAACGATAGCCAGCTGTTCTGACATGGGCTCCTCCGGGGTGGATTCAATTGCAGGTGAAGCCCTTAAAACCACTACAGAATAAAGTGGGATTCAGACTCTGCCGAGGCCTTTGTTTCGGGGACGAATAATACGTATTTTATGAAGGTACTACAATAAAAATATTTTCGGGTGTAAGGTTTTTTAAATCCGAAAAACATTTACTTCCGGAAGCTGTTTACATATCATATCCGGCCATGCAATCGCCGCCCGGAATACAGATTCGCCCCATGACAAGTGAGGATATCGAGCAGGTTCTGCATATTGAACAGGCTTCGTTCCCGCTCCCCTGGACACGCGAGCATTTTGTCAGTGAGCTGGAAGCCCGCCACTCCTTTCCGTATGTGGCTGTGACTGATGGAATAGTTGCCGGTTATGTCTGCCTGATGTCGCTTTTTGAGGAGGCCCAGATACTGGATATTGCCGTTGCTCCGGAGATGCGTGGGCGTGGGATCGCGCAAGAGCTGCTGGGTCACGCCATTGCGGTTGCAAGGGAGAAAGAAGCCGAACTTCTGGCGCTGGAAGTGCGCGTTTCAAATATATCCGCAATTGCTCTTTATGAGAGGCTTGGGTTTGTCCGGACCGGGCTGCGCCAAAAATATTATGAAGGCAGGGAAGATGCGGTTTTGATGGAGAAAAGAGTGTAAATATTTTTCTTGTTCGCAGGGCGTTTCAATAGTAGACTAAGGCTGCTTAGTTCACTTGCGGGAGGTGTCATCATGCTGGCAGTCAATATTCACGAAGCTAAAACCCATCTTTCCCGCCTGGTTGAAGACGCCGCTCACGGCAAGCCCTTTATCATCGCCAAGGCCGGCAAGCCGATGGTCAAAGTGATTCCATTCTCTGCGGTGGAGCAGGGTGCGGAACGGCGGCTTGGCTTCATGTCTGGCGAAATATCGGTGCCGGATGATTTTGACAGGATGGACAGTACTTCAATAACGGCCCTCTTCGAAGGAAAAGAACAGTGAAGCTGCTGCTGGACACTCACATCCTGCTCTGGTCGGCTGGCCAGCCGGACAAGCTTTCAGATGAGGCCCGCTCCCTTCTGCTCGATACATCCAACCTGCTTTTCTTCAGTGCCGCCAGCATCTGGGAGATAGTGATAAAACGCGCTCTTGGACGCGACGACTTCAAGGTAGACCCGCAACGCTTGCTGAAACAGCTTGTTATCAATGGCTATGAGGAAATAGCTGTTTCTTCGGATCATGCCCTGGTTGTAGAGGCTCTTCCCGCATTGCACAAGGACCCTTTTGATCGTATTCTGATCGCCCAGGCCCGGGTAGAAGGAATGCAGCTATTGACCTCGGATTGCCAGGTTTCGCTGTACGGTGATGGAATAATTTCTGTTTAAAGGAGATTTTTTGAATGCAGTTCACTTCCATGATTCTCTCAAACGCGGAGGTTTCGCCCGGTTACTGGCGCATGCGCATGACCGCCCCGCAGGAATTTGCCTCGGCTTCGCCCGGTCAGTTTGTGATGGTGCGGGTAAACGGCGCTATCGATCCACTGCTGCGGCGTCCTTTCGGCATCTTTGATGTCGGCATCCATACTCCGGCCCATAGCGGAGCTGCTCCGCAGCCCTGCTTCGAGATGCTCTACCGGGTGGTTGGCAAGGGGACCGGCATGCTGTCGGCCCTGCATGAAACCGATCTGCTGGACGTACTCGGACCGCTTGGAGCAGGTTTTGATCTGGGAGCGCCGGATGAGGAAAAGCTGATCGTCGGCGGCGGGGTAGGGTTGGCTCCGCTGTACTTGCTGGCAAAGGAATTGGTAAAAAACTCCGCAGTGAGGCTGTTTGCCGGTGGCCGCACCCGTGACGATGTCCTCTGTATCACAGAATTCGAGCGGCTGGGGGTGGAGTGCTACAGTGCCACCGAGGACGGCTCGCTTGGCGAGCAGGGCCTGGTAACCGAAGCACTGGTGAGACGGTTGGATCTGCTCAAAGGCAGGGCGACTATCTACGCCTGCGGGCCGCACGGCATGCTGAACGCTGTTGCCAATATCGCCGCAGAGAGGAAGATTCCCTGCCAGGTCTCGCTGGAAGGTTACATGGCCTGTGGAGTGGGAGCCTGTCTGGGATGCGTTGCGCCCGGCAGTGGTCATTCTCCGGAAACGCCCGACTTCCGCTGTGTCTGTACCGAAGGGCCGGTCTTTGAATCAGGCGAACTGAAGTGGAGGGATTGATCATGAAACCTGATATGACTGTCAACTGTGCCGGCATCCGGATGCGTAATCCGGTCATGACCGCTTCCGGAACCTTCGGCTATGGTGAAGAATTTGCCGGATATTGCGATCTTGAATCAATCGGCGCCTTTGTAACCAAAGGGCTCTCCTTGAAGCCCAGAGCCGGCAATCCTACACCGCGCATCGTCGAGACCCCGGGCGGGATGCTGAACGCCATCGGACTGCAGAATGTCGGGATCGACGCCTTTATCGCCAAGAAGGTACCTTATATCCGTTCGGTCAAGACTCCGGCCATTGCCAACTTTTTCGGCAACACCATCGACGAGTACGCCGAAATGGCCCGTCGTCTGGATGAAATCCATGAGGTAGCCGGGCTGGAGGTCAATATCTCCTGCCCCAACGTCAAGCAGGGGGGCATAGTCTTCGGCACTGACCCGGCCTGTGCCGCTTCCGTTGTCAGCGCCTGTCGGGCGGTGACAAAAAAACCTCTGATCGTCAAGCTCTCTCCCAACGTGACCGATGTGGTTGCCATGGCCAAGGCCTGTGAAGACGCCGGGGCCGATTGCCTGTCGCTGATCAACACCCTGACCGGTATGGCGATCGACCTGAACAGGCGTCGGCCTGTGCTGGCCAATGTTACCGGCGGTTTTTCCGGTCCGGCCATCAAGCCGATCGCTCTGCGGATGGTCTGGCAAGTAGCCAAGGCTGTCAAACTGCCGGTCATCGGCATCGGCGGGATCATGAACGCCACCGACGCGCTGGAGTTCATTCTGGCCGGAGCCACGGCGGTGCAGGTCGGCACGGCCAGCTTTATCAACCCGGGAGCGGCCCAGCAGATTGCGGAAGAGATGGAAGCCTGGCTGGTTGCCAACGGTGTGGATGATATCAAAAGTCTGATCGGCGCACTGGAGGTCTGATGCTGGAATTATGGTTGGCATTTTCGGCCGGTCTGGCCGGTAGTGGCCACTGCCTCGGCATGTGCGGCGGGATTGTGACCGCGCTGGCGATTTCAAACAGCGAGGCCGGCGCAGCTCGACGTTTTCTTTACAACCTGTTTTATCATATCGGCCGGGTGACAACCTATGCGACGCTGGGGTTGCTGGTCGGTTTGGCCTCCCAGGCCGGTCTGGTTACATCGCTCAAGCCCTATCTGCGCTGGCTGTTTCTGGCGGCCAATCTGTTCGTAGTGGCAATTGGCCTCTGCACGGCCTTTGGCCTGCGCTCGCTCGGCATCTCCGCACTTGACGGTTCCGGATGGGGCTTTATCCAGAGGTTGCTGGCGCGGGTAAGCGGAAGCGGAAGTGTGCTGGCGGCGCTTCCGGCCGGGCTTTTGATGGGGTTGATTCCTTGCGGCCTTGTTTACGGGGTGCTGATTTCGGCTGCCACCAGCGGATCTTTTCTGAAAGGAGGCGGCATGATGCTGGCCTTTGGTCTTGGTACGTTTCCGGCGCTGCTACTGTACGGCCAGGTGGCTTCTGCCATGACTGCGGCGGGGGGCGCGATTTTCCAGCGTTTCATGGGAGCGGTCGTAGCGCTGCTCGGAATTGCCGGGGTCTGGAAGGTGTTGTCCGCCATGGGGCATATGCAGGCTCATCACTGAAAAAGGAGCATCCGGTTCATGACCTCTCTTGCTTATTCGGCTGATTCCGCACCGTTTTCATCCCTGATCGATGTCAACTTCATCCTGATCAACCGCATTTTCGTGCTGGCGGTGACACTGCTGTTTTTTACCGCAGTCTTTTTCATCCGCCGAGCTCGTTCGCAAGAGATTCATCCTCGGGTTCTGGCGCCGGTCAAACTGGCAATTTTCGGTTTTCTGCTGCTGTACGCGGAGCTGACCATGTCCGGCATCCCCAGCTACCAGGCGCTGTTGCAGAGCGTTCAGACGGTCGTTGTGCTGATCTGTCTGGCCAAGCTGGTCAACTATCTTGTCATTGATCTCTACCTGCGCATTCACACTCAGCGCGAGGTGCCGTCCTTCGTGCGTGATACCGTTCGGCTGGTAGTCTATCTGGCAGCCGGGATCGTCTCTTTGCGGCTGGTCTTCAAGATTGATGTCTCGGCGATAGTTACGACAACTACTGTCATAACTGCCACAATTGCATTTGCGATGCAGAACACTCTTGCGAACGCCCTGTCCGGTTTTTCGATTCAGACCGACAATCTGCTGGCCCGCCAGAACTGGATCTCCATCAAGGAAAAGAATATTTTCGGCGAGA
>JACRCG010000343.1 GCA_016219145.1 Deltaproteobacteria bacterium
AACGACTACATTTCGAAGCCGATCGACCCGGAGGAGCTGAGACAGCTACTAGTCAGATGGGTTCCCCCACAGCGGAACAAGCGGCAGGACAAGCAGACTTCCAGCCCGGAATCGTCCACGGGTAACGAAGTATCCCTGCCCGCCTGTCTCCCGGGTATCGACATCCGCTCCGGGCTGCGAATGTGCAACGACAAGTGTTCCCTGTATTTGGAAATGCTGCAGAAATTCAGGCGGACCAGGCGGGATGAAGCAGGGGAGATCAACCGACTACTTGCAGCGGGAGATCTGGAGACCGCCGGCAGAATGGCCCACAACATGAAATCGGTGGCCGGCATTCTTGGAGCGACAGATCTTTCCGTCGCGGCCATGCGGCTTGAGGAGGCAATATCCGGCAATCAGCCCGATCGTTTTGAAACGACTCTTGACTGTTATGCTCAATCACTGGAAACGGTCATTGCAGGACTGGATGCCGCCCTGGGAGCAGCGGACGTACCCGATGCGCAAGCCGCAGCCTTGAAATAACTGCTCTGCGGCTATCCGCCGAACTCTAATCCGGCCCTGCCGGAGAGAGGGCAGACTAGCATGAAGCTCATCATCACCATAACGGCTCTGCAACTATTTACAGCGACCGCCTTCGCCGACGATCGCTCCCGGGATACCAGCGAATCCGGAGGCGCAATGGCGCCCCTGCCGCCGATGCTTGTTACGGCAGGAGAAGAAGGTTATCGACCCGGCGGAATCTGCCCCTATCGCAAGGATTCTCCGGCTTTCCATTTTGAGCCGGCCGACCGCGGGATAAGGCTGATCCCTCAAGGAGAGTTCGATTCATCTGCCGTCGGAGGCATGGCCTTCCTGAACAAAAGCTCACCGGCGATACCCGCGGGCCCGCATGCATCCATTAGCGGCGGACTCGGCTCATTTATCACCACCAGGGCATCACTGCTGGGCTCTTACGGCACAAAAGCGGCTTCGATCATGGCGGGATACGGCCATCGCCGGGCTGACAGCGCGCAAGCAGGAGGCGGAGGGCAAAAAAGCGATGTCTACCCGTCCGGCCACGATGCCCGCTACCGCGACGAAACCCGCAGCGGCACCGCCTACGAAAGCCACGCCGGCTACATGTTCCTGAAACTGTCACCTTCCGATTCCCTCGACCTTTCCCTGTCATGGCTGCAGATCGAAGCCGAAAACATTCGCTATCCCATGCTGAAACAGGACGGCATCAGCGACACAAGCAACGCAATCGAGATCTCCGCACGCCTGAAGCAGCCTGTACCGGCCGTGCGTGCAGTCCGGCTCGCCGGCTATTGGCGCAGCCAGGAACAGCTACTGGACAATCGCCTCCGCGAAGCGGCCAGACTTTACAACGGCTCCTCGCAACCATTTTCCACCCAGAACATGGGCAAGGTTTTTCAGTACGGCGCCCGGATTTCGGCAACGGTTCCGACAAGATTCTGTACATCCGTTGCAGGCGCGGACTACGGCGTTGCCAATCCCGATGCGGTCAATCGCAAGAACAACGGAACCGTTCTGTCGGAATCACCGATGCTGCCTGATGTGACGATTGAAACCGTGGGCGTCTTCCTGACCTGCGGGACCGCCCCGACGGAAAAGCTTTCAATCTCCGGTGGGCTGCGAGGAGACATGGTTTCTGCCAGAGCAGGAAAAGCCCCGAACGCCCCGTCAACTGAGTATGCGGAACCCAGCGGCTGGCTGAGGAGCAGTTGGCGCCCGCAGGAAGGACTGGAGCTGGCGATAGCCTTCGGTTCGTCCCTTAAATATCCCACTCCCCAGGAACTTTACATGGGGGTAGTCACCCCCTCCTCCCAACTCGGCAATCCGCAACTGGCGCAGGCCCGCTCCTACCGTCCGGAGTTTTCGCTTGACTACCGCAGCAGCCTGCTAGCTCTTCACGGTTATGCATTCTGGTCAAGAATCGATGGTTATATCGCTCTCTATCAACTGAATCCGACCACCAGGAGTTATCGCAACGTCGAGGCGGAATTGTGGGGAGCCGGCGTTTCAGCGGAACTTAAACTTGTGCCCGCCCTGAAACTGGACCTGTCACTCAAATACAACCATGGGGACGTCCTGACCTGGTCGCGGCCGTTGCCGGAAACAGAGCCACTGACAGGCAGCGCATCGATCGGATACGACAACGGTCGCCATTTCGCATCTCTGACGGAGCGCTTCTCGTCCCGCCAATGGCGCACCGACAGATCCATTGGCGAACAGTCCAACCCATCGTGGGCGGTCACCGACATCAAGGCCGGCTATCGCTCCAGGAACCTGATTCTGTCCATAGGCATAGACAACCTGGCCGACACCCGATACAGCACCCATCTGCTGCACCTGCGGGATCCGCTGGCAACCGGCATCAGGACTCCCGAGAGCGGACGTCTGGTCTGGGGAATGCTGGAGATTTTCATGTAGCGAATGAGGGGATTTGGAGGAAAGTTCTTTCGTAGACACTCTGGAAAATGAAACTCATCTCTGACGGGCTCTCTCTCACCCACCTGTTTCGTACGTTTCTGCAAAAGCATTCATTGACAGCTTTAAATACCGAGATAAGCTTTAATTTCAGGTTAAAATTTTCCATATTGAAAGCAGTGACTGCGTCTAAATCAAACAGGAGGACTCACTATGCAATGGTTCAATAACATGAAGATCGGTAAGAGAATGGGGCTCGGATTCGGTCTGCTGTTGCTAATCATGCTGGTTCTGGTATGGGAAGGCTACAGCGGGATGTCTGGCATCCAGAAAAACCTTACGAGGATTGTCACGGTCAACAATGTTCGCGTTGATCTGTTGAGTGACGTTAACAACGATTTAAATCAGATCTTTATCAATATCAGGAATATCATCCTCAACAACAATACCGAGAAACAGCGCGAATATCAGCAACGAATTGTTAAATTTCGTGAAGACTACGCTCCTAAATTGAAAAAAATAGAGGAGATGACCTCTAAAGACGACAAGAAGGCACATGAGCTCATTAGCAAAACCAAAGAGGCTATTGCTGTTGCCGCGCAACTCAATACCAAAGTCATCGAGATGGCACTGGCAGGCAAGGATGCCGACGCTTCAGCAATGCTGTCCAAGGAGGCTGCCCCAGCAGGACGAAAAATATCCGAAGAGATCGAAAAACTGATTGAGCATAATTCTGAGCGGAGCAAGATGCGCTACGAAGAATCGATCAAAGAGTTTGAGGCTTCCCGCAATTCGATGCTTGGCCTCGGTGTCGCGGCCATACTGATATCAATCTTTACGGCATTTTTCCTCACTCGAAGTATCACACGTCCAATCAACGATACATTGGGAGTTGCCAACGCCCTGGCCCAGGGCGACTTGACCATATCAGTTGAATCAAATTCAAAAGACGAAACCGGCCAGATGATGACCGCTATAAGCCAGATGGTAGACAAACTCAAGCAGGTGGTTGGTGAAGTCATGGCTGCATCCGACAACGTAGCAGCCGGCTCGCAGGAACTTTCGGCGACAGCTCAGCAGATGTCCCAGGGGGCCACCGAACAGGCTGCCTCTGCTGAAGAAATTTCCTCCAGCATGGA
>JACRCG010000344.1 GCA_016219145.1 Deltaproteobacteria bacterium
ATCACCACAGTAATGGCAAGTATCCAGAGATGCTGAGGCAGGATGGTAGCGCCGCCGATCGCGATCGGATCATCGCCACTGAAGGATGGTATTGCATGGGTATCCTTGCCCCAGATCAGCATTGCCAGGCCACGGATCAGGATACTGCCTCCGATGGTGATAATTACCAGGTTGATCGGGGTCGGTTGCCTGAGCGGCCTGATCGCCAATCGCTCGAACAGCAGGCCCGCCAGGGTTGATACCGCCACTGCACAGGGGATCGCAGCCCATATCGGCAATTTCAGCAGATCCAGGCAGGTCAGTGTCAGCAATCCCCCCAGCATGACAAACTCTCCCTGGGCAAAATTGATGATACCGGTCGCATTGTAGATGATTGAGAAACCGATGCCGATCAGCGCATAGATTGCGCCGGTCGACAGACCGGACAGAGCATATTGAAGTATTTGATCGAACTGCATTTTGTCCCGTTTCTGAAAAAAAACTCCCTCACCATCAAGGTGAGGGTTGGTGCTTGGATGGGGATCAAAGATCATGTCCCACCCCGACTCCGACCCTCTCCCCAAGGGAGAGGGAGCATATTATATTTGTATTTGACTACTTGACTATAACCCAGTCCCTGTTCTTGATCTCCACCAGCACGAACGCATCCTTGCCAAGTCCGGCGTGATCCTGGGCACTATAGGTAAATGTGCCGCCAATTCCACAGAAGTTCTTGGTTTTTTCCAGCTGGTCCCGAATGGATGAAGGTGTGTCAGCACCGCGCTCAATAGCGTTCTTCAACAGCATGACCGCATCCCAGGCATGACCGCCGAAATGATCCCCCTCTGCCTTGTAATGATTCTGATAATCCTTCACGAAAGACACCAGGGATTTTTTCTGGGACTCGGAATTTGGCAGCAGGTCACACACCAGCACCTTTCAGGAAGGGAGCTTGACTCCTTCCGCCGCATCACCTCCCAGCTCAATGAATTTCTTGGATGACACACCATGGCTCATGAACAACGGGGTCTTGATACCGAGTTGACGGGCATTCTTAGCAACCACGGCCGGCCCGGGATTTGTACCCCAACAGATGATGGCCTGGGCATTGGAACCGCGAATTTTAGTCAACTGGGCGGTCATATCGGTGTCCTTGGGACCATAGGTGTCGTCAGAAACGATCTTGATGCCATATTTTGACGCCTGTGCCTTCAGCTGTTCGCGACCCGAAGCGCCGAAACCGTCGGAAACTGTCAGGATGGCAACGTTGGTCTGCTTGTGTTTCTGCAGATAGTCAAAAATCCTGCCGACAGCCAGGGCATCATTCTGGGCCGTTTTGAACACCCACTTCTTGACCGGGTCGGTAATCTTGCTGCCGGCGGAACAGGAAATCAGCGGTACCTGCTCCTTTTCAACCACTGGAATTACCGCCATTGTTTCACCGGTCGTGCTTGGACCTATAATGGCAACGACCTTGTCGTCCTTGATCAGTTTGGTGGCAAGCTGCACCGCCTTGGTGGCATCACCGGCGGTGTCGTACGAAACCAGTTCCAGCTTGCGCCCCTTTACTCCCCCGGCCTTGTTGATCTCGTCCACGATCATCTTGGCGGTATTACGCTCAGGCTCGCCCAGAAAGGCAGCCGGTCCGGTAACGGCAAACAGTGCTCCGATTTTGATAGGAGCGGCGGCAAATGCGTTTGTGGAAAGCAGCATGGTAACGGCTGCAAACAAAAATGAAAGAAGGCGGAAATTCATTGAGTATCCTCCGTTAGACTTGGAATATTAAATTACTTGATCAATGCCCAATCACCTTTGCTGACTTTGACCATTTCAAATGCCGACAGGTCGAGTCCGTTGTGATCCTTAGGCGACATGCTGAACACACCGGAAACACTGACCAGTTTATGGGTCTGTTCGATACCGCTGCGAATCTTTTCAGGGGTTGATCCTGACTTTTTGATAGCAGCGGTTGCCAGCAACCAGGCATCGTATGCATAACCGCCAAAAGTGGAAGCCTCGACACCATGGGCCTTTCTGTAGGCTTGATCATAATCCTTGAGCAGTTTGTACTGAATGTCGTTTTTCGGCAGCACATCATAGATGGCCAGTTTGCCGGCGGGAAGCATCACGCCTTCAGCCGCATCCGGACCGGCCAGTTCGATGAACTTTTTGGAAGCCACTCCATGGCTCATGTAAAGCGGAATCTTGATGCCGAGCTGTTTGACGTTCTTGGTGATTACGGCCGGCCCCGGATTGGTGCCCCAGCAGATGATCACATCCGGCTTGATGCCGCGAATCTTGGTTAACTGGGCTGTCATGTCGGTATCTTTGGGTCCGTAGACTTCATCGGCAACGATTGCAAACCCTTTCTGCTTGGCCAGTGCCTTGATCTGCTCACGCCCGGAAGAGCCGAATCCGTCGGTGACTGTCAGTAGCGCAATATTTTTCTGCTTCTGTTTTGCCATGTAATTAAGAATCTTCTCAGCGGCGACATGGTCGTTAGCCGGAGTCTTGAACACCCACTGCTTGACCGGCTCGGTAATCTTGATGCCGGCTGCACAGGAAATCAGCGGAATCTTTTCCTTTTCGGCAACCGGGATGACCGCCATCGATTCGCCGGTAGTGCTTGGTCCGATAATTACGGACACCTTGTCGTCCTTGATCAGCTTGGTGGCAAGCTGTACCGCCTTGGTGGCATCGCCGGTAGTGTCGTAGATGACAGCCTCAACCTTCATGCCGTTGATGCCACCCTTGTCGTTGGCCTCCTTGACCAGCATTTCCAGAGTCTTCTTCTCTGGTTCACCCAGAAAAGAAGCCGGACCAGTCACCGCAAAAAGGCCACCTATCTTGATGGTGCCGGCTGCAAACGACATTGTTGCGAACATGAGACTGAAACAGAGCACACAGCATACCGCAAAAATCTTTTTCATTGTAACCTCCGCTTGAATGTAACTTACATGCTGTACAGACGTTCACCTTCCAGAATGTTGAAGTTCTCGGCTTTCAAAACAGATATGGCTTTGTCGGTTTCATCGAAACGGAATATTATCACGGCATTACCGGCGCAGCGCTCGACAAAGGCATACATGTACTCGACATTGATCTGTTGCCGGTCAAGCACCTGCAATATCGACGAGAGGCCGCCGGGGGTGTCCGGTACTTCGACCGCGACCACTTCAGTCATGTTAACGGTAAAGCCCTTTTCCTTCAGTACGGACTTGGCTAGATTGCCATCATTTACAATCAGCCGCAGGATTCCAAAATCGGAGGTATCGGCCAGCGAAAGTGCACGGATATTGATGCCGGCCTCCCCCAGAATGCGGGTTATTTCGGCCAGCCTCCCGGATTTGTTTTCAATGAAGATCGATATTTGTTCTACTTTCATGTGTCTCCTCCTGTGGTCAGAACATCACACTGAAGCGGGTTACAGCTTCCTGTTATCGGTAACCCTTTTGGCCTTGCCTTCACTGCGCTGGATGGTCTTGGGTTCTACCAGTTTCGCGGTGCATGTAACACCCAGCATATCCTTGATCTCTTTTTCAACCCGACGGGATAAAGCCTGCAGCACCTTGATCTCGTCCGAGAAAAGCGCTTCACTGACCTCAACCTGTACGGTCAAGGTATCCATGGTACCCTGACGATCTACAATCAGCATGTAGTGCGGTTCGATCCCCTCGATTCCTACCAGAATTGCCTCGATCTGGGACGGGAAGACATTTACGCCGCGGATGATCAGCATATCGTCCGAACGGCCGCTCATACGTGCTATGCGGGCGTGGGTGCGTCCGCAGACGCATGGTTCGTAGGTCAGGCTGGTGATATCACGGGTACGGTAACGGATCAGCGGAATCCCCTGTTTCGTGATGGTGGTGATTACCAGTTCGCCCAGTTCCCCTTCCGGCAGGCGCTGACCGGTGACCGGATCGATAATCTCCGGAATGAAATGGTCTTCCCAGATATGCAGTCCCTTCTTGGCTTCGATACACTCGATCGCAACGCCAGGCCCCATGATTTCGGACAGGCCGTAGATGTCGATCGCAGAAATATTCAATTTCTGCTCGATTTCATCCCGCATGGCCTCGGACCATGGTTCGGCACCGAAGATCCCGACCCTCAGCTTGAGTTCCTTGAAGTCCACTCCCTCGGCCTTTGCCTCTTCGGCCATGAACAGCGAATAGGATGGTGTACAGGTCAACACCGTTGAGCCGAAGTCCTGCATGATCATGATCTGGCGTTTGGTGTTGCCGCCGGAGATCGGAATAACCGATGCGCCCAACCGCTCGGCGCCGTAGTGGGCGCCAAGACCGCCGGTAAACAGGCCGTATCCGTAGGCATTATGGATAATATCGCCCTTGTGGGCGCCCGCAGCCACGAATGAGCGGGCCATCAGGTCGGTCCAAGTCGCGATATCCTTCTGGGTATAACCGACCACGGTCGGTTTGCCGGTAGTGCCGCTGGAAGCATGAATACGGACGATGTCCTCCATGGGGGCAGCGAACAGGTCGTAAGGGTAGGAATCCCGCATATCCTGTTTGGTTGTAAATGGCAATCCCTGCAGGTCGTCAAGGCATTTCAGGTCAGACGGGGAGAACCCGGCCCTGGCAAAGGAGGTCTTGTAAAACGGTACGTTGGCATTTACCCGCTCAAGCACGTTTTGAAGGCGCTTGAACTGCAGCGCCTCCAGTGCCGGACGCGGCAACGTTTCGAATTCCTCATCAAAAAACATACGATTGTACCTCTGAAAATAACAATCGCGGCATAGCCGCCAAAACCGATACAGATCACATCCAAGCTACTATATGCAACAGCTTCCCAGGCGGCTTTCTCTGGAAGGCTCCGAGACCAATCCGGCGGCAAAACTTTCCCTGGTATAGCCGTTCACCACCACGTCAATATGGCCGTCATTAGGGCAGAAGAGAAGTCCATGAATCGGCACATCCTTGGGTATCAACGGATTATGCCTGATTATCTTCACCACCCGCTCCACGTTTTCCACCGGGTGTGCAAAGATGCCCAGCCATTGTTTCAAATCCGGGATATGAATATCGATGATATCGGGGGATATGCCACGACTTATCATATTCTTTTTGACCGATTCAGCGTCAATCTCGGCCATACCGCAATCACGGTGGCCGATCACGAAGACTTCATCGACGCCCAGCATGAATATCCCGGCCACCAGACTGCGGATAACCGCGCCTGACATCGGATCCACAATGGTGTTGCCGGCGTTCTTGATCACCTTGGCCTCGCCCCGCTTGAGTCCCATGGCCGGTTCCAGAAAATCGACCAGCCTGGTATCCATGCAGGTAAAGATGGCCAGTTGCTTTTGAGGGGCCTTGGGAAGCGGCGGAAATGCCTCCGGTTTCACAAAGTTTTTATTGGCGGCAATGATCAGGTCAAGTTGTGTCATTTGTAATCCCTGCCCAATTGGAATGCTTTTTTGTTCACTTCAAGCGCCTTGGACGGCACCATCTTTTCAAGGGCCTTCATCCAGTGCTGTTCCGCGATATCCAGTTTCCTTGAAACGGCCCCCAGAAGGACCGTGTTGGCAGCACGGACGTTGCCGGCGCTGCCTGCCATTTGCTGACCGTCAAGAAGCATAAAATCGGGGAAACGTGCCTTGATGCGTTCCACAAGACCGTCGGGATAAAGTTCCTGCCCCATCAGTACCGACGGAGGAGATATTTTAAGGTCATTGGCCACCACAGTTCCGCCCGGTTTCAAAAGCGGCAGCGAACGGCAGGTTTCCATCAGCTCGAAACCGAACAGGATGTCCCCCTCCCCCTCCGGTACAATCGGTGAAAAGACCTGTTTGCCATATCTCACATGCGATACTACACTTCCGCCACGCTGAGACATGCCGTGTATCTCGCTCTTCTTGACATCATAACCGGCCAGCATCGCCGCTTCGGAAAGTATTTCGGAGGCCAGCAGAATGCCCTGCCCGCCGACTCCAACCAATAGTACGTTTGTAATCTGCTCGTTCATTATCTGCTCCCGATCGCATCAAACTTGCACAACTGGCGGCATACATCACAACCGGTACATAGCAGCGGATCAATGTAGGCTTTGCCCTTATTACTGCCGTCACCCGCCGGACGCCATTCAATAGCAGGACAGCCTATCTTCAGGCAGGCGCGGCAACCTGTACATTTTTCTGAATCAACCGCATAGACCGGCCCCTTCTGGAACACGTCATCACGCTTGATCAGCACGCAGGGTTTGTTGGTGATAATTACCGATGTCTCGGGACGTTCCATCTCCTCTGCAAGCACTCGCCTGGTTTCTTCCAGGTCAAGCGGATTGACGATCCGTATATTCTTCACTCCCAACGACTTGCACAACAACGGAATATTGATTGCGTTGGCCGGCTCGTCCATCAGCGTAAAACCCGAAGCGGGATTATCCTGACGTCCGGTCATGGCGGTAATACTGTTATCCAGGATCACCACCGTTGCCGGCGAGTTGTTATAGACCATGTCCATCAGACCGTTGATGCCGGTATGCAGGAAGGTTGAATCGCCGATTACAGCCACGACCTTTTTCTGCTCTTCAGCAGAGACGACCTTGGTGACGCCGGTGGCCATACCGATCGAGGCTCCCATGCAGACGCAGGTATCCATTGCGGAAAGCGGCGGCATGAAACCGAGCGTATAGCAGCCGATGTCGCCGGTAACGTAGGCCTTTAATTGATTAAGCGCAAAAAACACACCGCGATGCGGGCAGCCTGGACACATGTTTGGCGGACGGCCTGGCAGTTTTTCTGCTGGAGCAGCCTCCGGCTGCGGCAAGCCGAAAGCGCTGCGGAGGCGACCGGGAGTCAGCTCGCCGCAGAGTGAGATCAGTTCCTTGCCAATGGCGTCGATTCCCATGGCCCTGACCTGCTGTTCGATAAAGGGGTCCAGTTCCTCGACAATGTAGAGTTTGTCCACCTGTGAGGCGAATTCACGGATAAGATCATAAGGCAGGGGATTCACCATGCCCAGCTTGAGGGTGGAGGCATCGGGCAGCACTTCGCGCACATACTGGTAGCAGACACCGGAGGTGATGATGCCGATGGAGCTGTCGCGCAGCTCCGAACGGTTGATCGCCATGGATGATGCTGCGCCTGAAAGTTTTTGAAGCGACGCCTCGACCAGCGGATGACGAACACGGGCATTGCCCGGCAGCATCACCAGCTTGGCGGGATCTTTTTCCAGCTTTGGTTGGGGCAACCCGGTGACGCGCTCCCCAAGATCCACGATCGACTTGCCGTGTGAAATGCGTGTGCAGCTTCTGAGCATGACCGGCATGTCATACTGCTCCGAAAGCTCGAAGGCCAGCCGGGTAAACTCCTTGCATTCCAGCGAATCGGACGGCTCAAGCATAGGGACTTTTGCAAAACGGGCATAGTTACGGCTATCCTGCTCATTCTGGGACGAATGCATTTCCGGGTCATCGGCCACAACCAGCACCAGCCCACCCCTGACACCGGTGTAGGCAAGAGTAAAAAGCGGGTCGGCAGCCACGTTGACGCCAACATGCTTCATGGTGCAGAGGGCGCGCCCACCTCCGAAAGAAGCTCCAATGGCAACTTCAAGAGCGACTTTTTCGTTGGGAGCCCAGGATGAGTTGATTTCCTTATACTTGATAGTATTTTCCAGGATCTCGGTGGAAGGGGTGCCGGGGTAGGCGCAAGCCACGAGACAGCCAGCTTCAAATGCGCCGCGGGCTATGGCCTCGTTGCCGGAAAGTATTTCTTTCATCAGTATTATCCTTGAAGATTACAGTGTAATGAAATTTAACAGGCTGGACACTATACTAAAAGTACCCTGAGAATGCAATTTGTTTGAGAATACCTTTGAAAGCCGCCAACTTTTTTTATTCATATCACAAATGCGTTTGCCGCCGCGGTCCAT
>JACRCG010000350.1 GCA_016219145.1 Deltaproteobacteria bacterium
TTCAGAACAGATGGCCACCGGCGCAGAAGAGGTGGCTTCCCAGGCTGCAACCGTGGCCACCGCCGGAGAGGAAATGTCGGCCACTTCAGGCGACATCGCCCAGAATTGCCAGATGGCGGCCGAATCGGCCAACCGGGCTAACGAATCGGCGGAATCCGGTTCTCAAGTGGTACAGGACACGGTCAGGTGCATGTATAAAATTGCCGAAAGGGTTAACGAAACATCCAAAACCGTTGCCAGCCTCGGAGCGCGTTCTGACCAGATAGGGCAGATAGTCGGCACGATCGAAGACATTGCCGACCAGACCAACCTGTTGGCGCTGAACGCCGCCATCGAAGCTGCCCGTGCCGGCGAACAGGGGCGCGGTTTCGCGGTTGTTGCCGATGAGGTAAGGGCGCTGGCGGAACGTACCACCCGGGCTACCCGTGAGATCGGCGAGATGATCAAGGCGATCCAGGCTGAGACCAGAGGTGCGGTTACGGCGATGGAACAGGGGGTCAAAGAGGTCGAGAGCGGAACCGTTGAGGCGGCCAAATCGGGCGAGGCAATCTCTGATATAATCGATCAGATCGGCTCACTCCAGACCCAGGTCAATCAGATAGCTACTGCTGCCGAGGAGCAGACCGCCACTACATCGGAAATCAGCAGCAATATGATTCAGATCACCGAAGTCGTCCAGCAGACTGCGCGCGGCGCACATGAGTCGGCTGCTGCTGCCAATCAACTCAAAATCATAGCAGAGGAACTGCAGGGGCTGGTCAGTCAGTTCAGGTTATAGATCCGGTTCAGAGGAAGTTGACTGAAAGGGGTGGGTTCTGGCAGGGAATCCACCCCTTCATTTTTTTGTTCCTGTTTGCCCTGGAGATTTCATTCAGGCCAGGAGAGAGCTTCGCTGCGGCAGGCATCCACACAGGAGGAGCACTTGATGCAATCTTTATGTGGAAGTACACCTGCATCACGATGTTCAGCGATCGAGAATCCCATCGGGCACTGCTTTTCACAGACACCGCACTGGCGGCAGTCGTGGGCGATGGCCAACCGGTGCTTGTCCCCTCCGATTGCTGCGGCCACCGTGCCGACCGGACAGAAGGAACACCAGCTGCGGGAACGGTAGGCAATGCCCAGCGGGATGCCTGCTACTGTGGTAATCAGGCACATGCTCCAGAAGACCGTTCCCCAGTGCTGCCAGTCGCCTGCATTCTGGGAAATCCGCCAGACCATGAAGCTCATCAGCCCGGCCATGGCACCCCAGCGGAAAGCGGATGACTGTAAGAGCGCGGGAATAGGTTTGTTGCCGCCGACAAGACTGAAAACCGTGTCATAAAAACTGCCGCGCGGACAGATGTTGCCGCAGACGTAGCGACCGCGAAAGATGCCGCCGGCCATGCCGGTCAGCATTGCCAGCGGCACGGCGAAGCCGAGCAGCGGATATTTCCAGCCAAAAGCGATGACTGAGAGCATGAACAGGGCCAGCATCCAGCGATACAAAGGTTTTGAGGGGGCGTCAACAGGCAGTGCGAGCGATTGTGCGAGTGATTTCATTTCCAACTCCAGCTGAATTTGAAACCAATATATATGATAATATGAATTATGTCAATAGTGTGGCCGGTGGATGCTGGCTGGCACCTGAAAGAGCTTCTTCTGTGACAGGTGTCAGCTAAATTCTGACCCGTTGATGGTCAATAGCTTGTAACCTTTTCCATAAAGTCGGATAATCATCTAAACAGCTGAATAAATTATTGCAGGGAGGCAGCCATGAAAAAGTTTCTTCTGGCAATGTTAGCATTATTGGTGATCCTGGTTCTGGCCGCTTGCGGAAGTGGCGGCAACAGTAGCTCTCCGCAGTTATTTGTCACAACGATCCTGAGTGACCCGGTTCTCGATGGCGATATTCAGAAATTTCCAGTCACGGATGCGTTTATTGTAACCCAGGGCAATACCCAGAGCGTTTTTGCCGGCATTCACCCTACCAGCGGTGTGGAATCCCGGGCGTTTCTGGTATTCCCGCTGACTGGTGCGAACGGTGTTCCCGGAAGCGCGATCATTGATTCCGCCTTCCTGGATATATTCATCAACAGTATACTTCCCCAGCCATTGACCGGCACGATTCCGGTGCGTGTCGATCTTGTCTCCTTTCCTCCCGCCAGTCTGCTGGTCTCTGATTTTGACCGTACTCTCCAGCCGGCGCTGGCGACAACCACGGTTGTTCCACCGGTTTCCCAGGCGGATTTCGGCGGCCATGTGTCAATCGATGTGACGTCTCTGATGGTAGAGGCGCAGCGTCTGGGCCTGTTGAATTTCCAGGTCCGCATAATGGAAGATTTGGGGGTTGTTACACCGGGGTTGATCGAAATCAACGACACGACCGGTGCAAATCGAAATGTTTTGGCACCGTTGCTACAGGTCACATATTATTGACCTGTGCTCAGGATGTCAGGCTTTGCGGCTTGATTAAGCTGGCGAAGTGGCAGCTGTTCCGTCTGCCTTCCTCAGTTGTTGATTTCATCTGAAAGCCCGCCGTCGCTGGCCTGCAGAATCCGGTTGAAATTTTCCGTCATGCGGTGATCGTGGGTGACGACCATGATGGCGGAATGTTTTTCCACGGCCAGTCAGGATAATTTAATGTTTCTGGCTCATCTCAGCATTACTGAAATCTCCCGCTGCATATCTTTCGGGTCGATCTTCGCTTTTTGTAGCAAGCTCCCCCATGTTTCGGAACCATTTTTAACCTCGAGATAGACCTGATTAGCGCTTTGTCCGGTTCTTGAGGCTATCAGCCTGGCGATAATCAGTTCCTGGCTGGAGGCACCCGCCTGGCGGATAACGGCCAATTCAGCTTCTCCCAGCAACCGATATCGCATAAACAGTTCATCAACCACCGCCTCGGCCAGGCGGCCGGAAGTCGATTTCAAACGCACTGCTTTTGCGAAACGGGTTCCCAGGCTCTTGGTAGGCAGATGCAACGGAGCGATGACCTCATTCCAGTTCTCCCTGTTCTGCCTGCTTCCGAGCAGGACCTCGGGCGACTTACCCGACCCGGAGGCGACCCAGTAGGCGATCCAGAGGTCATCGGGAGAGATTCCTTGCTGCTTTTTGATCACGATATTTTTCTTTTCGACATTGAACACGACGGCAAAAAAGGAATTCTGGGTTGTGGCCAGAAAATAGGGGTCGGATGCAGCCGGGCGTGACGGTTGATAGGAACGCTCACTGAAGCAGTGACAGGTGATTGCGGGAATGGCCAGCGCCGGTAACGGCAGCAGGATCAGAAGTATAATGAGACTCAGTTGCAGGTTGCCACGGATAACTCGGCGCATAAAATCAACTCCCCGGATAGTGTTCGACACGGCTTTGTCAATGGTGACACCGGGGCGGACTAAAGAGTATGATTCAGGTCAAGTAAACAGAAAAGGGGGGAATTAACCCAAAAAAAGCAGATGAAACTCGGATGAAACGGATAAACACACATAAAACAAACAAA
>JACRCG010000346.1 GCA_016219145.1 Deltaproteobacteria bacterium
GCCCCGACATAGGCTTTGTCTCCCGCCTCTTTGCGCGCGATTTCCACGGCCCGGATGTTTATCTCGGCCAGCCTGTCTTCAAGACCGTAATGACCAAGCTTGAAACGGGTGCCGCCGAACGTGTTGGTGATGATGATGTCAGCTCCGGCGTCAATGTAGGCGCGATGTACCGCTGCGACCACCTCCGGCATGGTAAGATTGAGCTCTTCAGGAGACTGGCCGGCCTTGAGACCACGCTCCTGAAGCATGGTGCCCATGGCGCCGTCCAGGATAAGCACCCGCTCCCTTATGGCATCACGAAATGGTTTCATGGTTGTCCTTTAATTGGTTTTGATTTGGCTGGCACAGCCGTTTTAGCTGATGGATGAGGTGGAGGCAGCTCCAGTGTATAGTCGGGAACCAGAGGGTCGCTGAGATCAAGATGACGCAGGATAGATTTCTCGTCACCGTCTATGGTTAGCTTGACCTTGGCAATCTGCGGAAAGTTTGTCGCAATGGTGTCAACGATTGAATAGACCGCCAGCATCTCGGCGGAGCTGCCGGACTGCAGCGCCTCAGTAAAGGCTTTGTTCAGATCGACACTGGCCAGGTTTCCATCTACACGCACAGAATTTATGGCCGTCCCATCAGGTAGCGACTCGTCAAATTCACCGACAGGACCGTTCACAAGTTCTTCGAGAACCTCTTTCAGGCAGGCGACAGCGTCATTACATTGATCCAGTTCGCGGGCTTCCCGGGCCAGACGGGTTCCATCCGCCACAAAAAACAGCACCACCGCGCGCTTGCCGACCGGTTGCTGCACCTGTGGCGCAACCGGCAGTTCGCGGCTGGCCCGGTACTTCTTCCAGATTGTGGCCCCGAAAACCAGGGCAACAATCAGAAATGGGATCAGCAGGCTGATGTTGATGCGTTTTCGAGATGAGGGCGCCATAACTCAGTACTCCCTGCTTTCGTCATCAAGGCTGACCTGATAGACATCTCCGAGACGACCACCAAGAAAACGGTTACCTACCCGGATAAAACCGGCCGGTATGTCACTGACAAAATAGTGGTGGTTCCCTTTTTCGGCGGCCGGCCTGAGCATTTTCCTGTCCCCCAGGATTGCGGCAACAGTACGGGCGGTCTCTTCGGCAGAATCCACCAAAGTAACACCTGAACCCATAACCTCGGCAATCAGAGGCTTGAGTAAAGGATAGTGCGTGCATCCCAGTACCAGCGTATCCACAGCCGCATCTTTCAATTCCTGAAGGTAACTAACAGCAGTCAGACGCGCTACCTGGTTATCGGTCCAACCCTCTTCTGCCAGCGGAACAAACAACGGACAGGCGCGTGTCAACACCTCGGCTTCAGGCCTAAGACGCTTGATGGCTCTGGTATAAGCGCTGCTGCGTATGGTGGCTGCCGTACCGATAACGCCGATTCGGCCCGAGCGCGTAACTTCAACAGCCCGCCTGGCGCCAGGCTCGATAACTCCGACCACCGGGATGGACAGCAGTCGTTTGAGTGTGGGCAACGCCACTGCCGAGGCGGTATTACAGGCCACCACCAGCAGCTTGATATCCCGCTTGAGCAGAAAAGCGGCAATTTCCGAGGCGTAGCGCGTCACCGTCTCGGGTGACTTGGTGCCGTACGGAACCCGGGCCGTATCGCCAAAATAAAGCGTGTCCTCCTGCGGCAGCGCCTTGACGATTTCACGCAGAACCGTCAAGCCGCCCACACCGGAATCGAATATGCCTATAGCCTGCCAGGACAAAATAAATAAACCCCATCCAACCGTAATCCGTGCTATTGCAAACGAGAACTATATACTTGTTTTTGCCTGTAATGCAAGCCATTTACTTATATTTGAAGCATCCAGCGCTTCTCGGTTATACAACTTGACGCGCCATTTAAAATTGCTTATTTTCAGGCAGCAAAGCATTTTGAGCCTACATACAACGGAGGTGCCTATGTATTCCATGGACAATGTCGGCAGAAACACGATTGCAATGGTACTGGCTGGCGGCAAAGGAGAGCGCCTCAGCCCGCTTACGCTTCGCAGGGCAAAACCCAGTGTTGCCTTTGGCGGAAAGTACAAGATCATAGACTTCGTCCTCTCCAACCTGTTCAACTCCGGTATAAAAATGGTTTATATACTGACCCAGTACCGGGCCTATTCACTGAACAAGCATATCCGTGAATCATGGGGCAAGTGGACCGGCCTGGGCGAGTTCTACGTTGCCATCTCACCCGAGACCAGCAGCGAAAGCGAGGAATGGTTCAAAGGAACAGCTGACGCTATCCTGCAGTATCTGCGGTTTGTCGAATCATCGGATGCCGATTATGTGGCGATCTTCGGCGGAGACCACATCTACAAGATGGATATCACCCAGATGATCAACTATCATCGCATGAACAGGGCCGACATCACTATCGCCGCGCTGGAGGTTCCGGCAGAGGAGGCCAGCAGGTTTGGCGTTTTTTCTGTAGATGATGATGCCAGAGTAACCGGCTTTACGGAAAAGCCGGCGGTGCCGGAAACGATACCCGGCCGGGAGACCTGCTTCGCATCGATGGGTAATTACATCTTTTCAACAAAGAAATTGATTGAGGTGCTGCTGGAGGGTAAGAAGCATTATGAGGATCTGGACTTCGGCAAACATGTCATCCCGATGATGCTGGCGAGCGGTGACCGGATTTTTGCCTACAATTTCAATGACAATGTAATCCCGGGCATGAAAGCCGAGGAGCGTGGCTACTGGAAGGATGTCGGGACGATCGACTCCTACTACGAAGCCAACATGGATCTGATTAACATATCGCCGCAGCTGAATCTCTACAATTACAAGTGGCCGATCCTGACCAACCAGGGCAATCTGCCCCCCGCCAAGACCGTCTTTGACGATGACGACCGGCGTGGCCAGAATATTGACTCCTATGTCTGCGCCGGCTGCATTACCAGCGGCAGCACGGTAAGACGCTCCATTCTCGGACCTCTCTGCAAAATCAACAGTTACAGCCTGGTGGAAGACTCGATTCTGTTTGAGAATGTCACCGTCGGCCGACACGTCAAGATCAGGCGCGCCATTATCGATAAAGGCGTAGTCGTTCCTGATCGTGCGACAATCGGCTATGATCCGGAAGAAGACCTGCTCAACGGCTATACGGTGACAGAGTCAGGAATTGTCGTGGTGCCGCGCAAAGACAAGTGAGCCGGACCTTCTTCAATCTGCTGCCGCCAGTGACCTCCGGACGGCTTCATCGTAGGGCGTCAACTGTAATGCTATCAGGGAACGGATGGAACTTTCACGACAGATCACCTCGTTTTTGAGTCCTTCAATCAGCGGCATGGAGACCGATGGCGCCACCGGAGTGATTAATCCAACCCAGTAGGATGAAAGCCTCGGTGTCAGTACCGGCACCGGCAGGATATAGAGTGAGCGCCCCCTGATGCGTCCAAAGCGCTCCATCATCTCCTTGTAGGTTAACACATCCGGACCACCGATATCGAACGTCCGGCCTGATGTGCGCTCGTCCTTCAGGCATCCGACCAGATAACTGATCACATCTTCTACGGCTATCGGCTGACAACGGGTCATCACCCAGCGCGGGGTGATCATCAGCGGTAATCGCTCTACCAACGCCTTGACCATCTCGAACGAGGCTCCTCCGGCGCCGATTATAATCGCTGCCCGAAGAAAGGTTGTGGCAAATTTTCCCGATCGCAAAATATCGGCTACTTCCAGACGGCTCTTCAAATGTTCGGAAAGATCGTCACCGGTTTCACCCAGTCCACCCAGATAAATGACCCTCCGGACACCGGCTTTTTCGGCAGCCCTGACAAAGTTTTCGGCGGCATCCCGGTCGCGACGTTCAAAACCGGCCCGCCCGCCCGCCATGGCGTGCACCAGGTAGTAGGCGGTATCAACTCCAGCCATTACTTCCGGCAGCGTAGCCGGAACAAGCAGATCACCCCGCACGGTTTCGAATCTGCCACCTGCAGATTCGACCGTTTTTCGCACCAGGCAGCGAATATGCACGTCTTCGCTGAGGAGCGCTTTTGTCAGCAGTCGTCCGATAAAACCGTTCGCTCCGGTTACCAGTACTGTTTTGCGGTTCATGGTTTCATCTCCGCTGCAAGGAATTGACTGCGAATTTCTTCCAGACGGCTGCGGTTCTTGCCCATATCCGAGTAGCCGAGACGCGAAGCTGAACGGACCTGAATAACAGATCGCGTCCTATCCAGCAAAAACTCGCCGTCATCGACAAACAGGGTTGTGCGCAGTTCGACCAACAGATACCCCGGTTTTTCCGCAATTATTTTCGTATCACTCCGTCGATCGAGCACCAGCTTCAATCTGGCAAAGGCAGCATCAGGATCACCATTGAAGGTAAGTGGCGCTATCCGTTGTTTCCCTTCGGCAGCCTGGCTGGATACACAGTTGGGAGACGACGGACACGCGGCCAGCAGTCCATCCTTCACCCCCAGATTGATCGGGCGTTCACCGGCACATCCCAGCATCCCCAGTAATCCGATCGTCATAATAACGTTTCTCCCCGTCCAGTTAATCATGTCGTCCTTCCCGATACAGCGAATCATTCAAATACTAGCCAAAATGTATTCCATAGCGTAATCTGTTACTCAGGTACAAGTCTACCACGTGGCAGCAGTCAACGTATACAACTACATGGGAGCCCCCGCAATGAGTCTTGCAGAGCTATTCACAAATCCCGGCCTGGGAGTCATGTCCACCTCTTCATCGGACGGCAAAGTCAACAGCGCCGTCTATGCCCGGCCGCATGTCATCGATGAAACGACGCTGGTCTGGGGGATGACCGACAAGCGCACCTACCAGAACCTGACCCGCAACCGGCACGCAGCTTTTCTTTTCAAAGCCAGCAGCCCCGGCTTCAGCGGGGTACGCCTGGCTCTGGAGCTGATCAGAACAGAGGAAGAAGGCGAGCTTTTGGAGACCATCAAGGCTAACGCCGAAGAAATTGTCGGGCCTGGAGCAGGCGCAGCCGTTACCCATGCCGGCTGGTTTAATGTGACGGAGATCAGACCTCTGATTTAGCTGAAAGGATTATTATGCAGCTTAAAACCTTCATCGCGGTTGCCGCCGTTATACTACTTATCGCAGCAGCCAGATCGTATGCCTCATCATCAGGTATCCCTCCGCTCCAGACGGTTGACCGGGTTGATCTTTCTCGCTATCTCGGAAAATGGTACGAGATCGCCCGCCTCCCGAACCGCTTCCAGAAGGGATGTGCGGGAAGCAGCGCCGACTATTCGCTTCGTGATGACGGGGAAATAGCCGTAATCAATTCCTGCAAAAACGCAGATGACGGCAGCATCCGTCAGGCCAAAGGACGGGCCTGGAGTGTTGATCCGGCCGGCAATGCGAAACTCAAGGTCTCTTTTTTCTGGCCCTTCCGTGGTGATTACTGGATTATTGAACTGGGGAAGGAATATGAGTATGCCGTGGTTGGAACGCCTGACAGGAAGTATTTATGGGTGCTGAGCCGGACAACTACAATGAGTGATGAGTTTTATGCTGCCATCATGCGGCGACTGGAACAACAGGGGTTCGATACCTTAAAAATCCAGAGAGATACCCAAATATCAAAAGGGATCAATTAATAAAGCCGCTGTTGGTCTTTCTGGCGCGGGTCTGCACACATGAGCCGGGCTATTCATAGCACTGTTTCCGAAGCGCCCCACCCTTCTCAAGTTCCTCCATCAACCGCGCAACCGCCAGCTCTTTGGCCTTGGCCTCAACATCCACCGTCATCTTCCGGCCCCTCCAGCAGTCGGGGAAATCTGCCGGATCAATGTAGTCGGCATGCGGCCTGGGATTGCCGCCACCCCAACCGGAACGCGGCGAAGAGATATGGCAGTACTGCTCCCGCCCCAGTCTCCGCCAGGTTTCACCCGCCAGATCAGTTGCCTCTTCGACAGAAAGACCATCCGGGTTGCAGCGGTGGTGATGAACATCATAGACCAGCGGGATTGAGAGTTTTTCGCAGACCGGCAGCAAATCGGCGACTGTGTAGCTGACATCATCATTCTCCAGTGTCAGTCTGCTTCTGACCGAAGCGGGCAGTCCGGGGAAAACAACGCAGAGGCGTTGGAGCGCCGCCTGCTTATCGCCGTACACCCCGCCGGCGTGGATATTTATGACATCTGCTCCGACAGCCTCTGCCAGTCGTCCCTGATACTCCAGTTCACGTATCGAATTTGACACTACCGCCGTATGAGGGGATGAGAGCACGACAAACTGGTCGGGGTGAAAACTGAGCCGGATATCGTTATGTATTGAAAAGTTCCTGGCCTTTTCCAGCGCCTGCGCGATCATCACGCCATCCGGCAGATCGGCCAAACGATATCCGACATCCGGATGCGTCATACGCGGGAAGAGCGGCGACATGATCCGGAAAGAACCGATGCCGAGCCTATGCACGGTTTCCAGCGCCAGAAGCAGGTTGCAGGCATTGTCGCGGCATATTTCAGACAGTTTGCGCAGTTGCTCTTCCCGGCACAGCTTCGAAAGTGCTTTTGCGGTGGTAGTCCTGAACAGCACCGGATGATTGATAAACAGACAGCACAGGCCAAAGCGGAGCAATTTGAAACCTCTTTTACTTCTTCATTTGATGATTGCTTCAGGTTGCATTTATAGCAGGTTATGCTACTGTTTGTCCCGACTTTGTGTAGTGCAGCCTGTATCCAATATCTGAAACTGTTGAAATGTCCAATGTGCCCAAAGTAACAGGAAGGAGGCCACCATGCCGGAAAATTTACTGATACCATCGGTTGATCTTAGAATCGGCTCACTGGAGGAGTATAACCGCAGACAGAAAGAGAAAGCTGCGAAGCATCACAGAAAATCCAGACCACGCCCATGTATCACTATCTCACGTGAATTCGGATGTGAAGGGTACATCGTTGCCGAAAGGCTGCGTGAGATTATGATGCAAAAAACAGGCGATGAATGGGTGCTGATAGACAAGGCCATCCTTGAGGAAGTGGCGCGACGTCATAATATTTCTGAAGAACTCCTGCAGACCCTGGGGAAAAACAATCAGATCCTCAAGGAGGTACTGGCAACCTTCTCGCCGCGCTGGAAGAGCGATCATGATTATTTCCGGCTTCTCTCACATCATATTCTGGCACTGGCCGAACAGGGCAATGTCATTATCGTTGGACTGGGCGGTGCGATCATAACACGGCATATCGAGCATTCCTGCCATTTCAGGTTATATGGTTCCGAATCATTCAAGACCGCCACGCTGACACGCAGGCTGAACATAGGCGCTGAAGAAGCGGAAAAAGTAATGCACCGCCAGCAGAAGGAGCGTGATCATTTCAACAGGTTATTCCTCAATCATGATGGCCACGACCCGGCGCTCTACAACCTGCTCTTCAATAATGACCGTAACTCGGCTGAAAGAATAGCCGGTACGATTGCCGGCTATCTGGAAGCCGAACTTCACACCCGCCGTCACAAGGAAACCCCGGAATGAAAACCTGGAAATGCGAAGTCTGCGGTTATATACACAATGGTGACAGAGCACCCGATTCCTGCCCAGCCTGCGGTGCTGATAAAGACTGTTTCAGCCCGTTCGAAATCATTACAGTTGACAGGGAACCGCTTACGGCCGGGGTCTGGCAGTGCGGTGTCTGCAATTATCTGCACCGGGCAGCAGTCCCCCCTTCGTCCTGCCCGGTCTGCAGCGCCACCGCCAGCCTGTTTTCTCCGCTGCATAGCCCTGATGCCGCTTATTCAGGGGATAATAGCATCAGCAGCATCGTCGTTCTCGGGGGCGGCATTGCCGGTTTGACCGCAGCCACAGAAGCACGTCGGCAATCACCGCACTCTGCAATCACCCTGGTTTCACGCGAGCGGGCGCTCCCCTACTACCGACTCAACCTGACCCGTTTTCTGGCCGGTGACATAACGGAAGATGCATTGCAGATGCAATCGCAGCAGTGGTTTGAAGAGCAGAACATTGAATTTGTCTCCGCCGAGGCGACGTCAATTGACCGGGAACTGAAACTCGTCCACCTGCGAGACGGACGCCGGCTCGGCTATGACCGCCTGGTGCTGACGAACGGGGCGCACCCCTTTATTCCGCCTTTTCCCGGAGCCACGCGTAACGGCGTCAGTGTGCTGAGGACAATCGAAGATGCACGCTCCATCCTGCAGCGCCTGACCCCTGGAATTCGCATTGTCTGTATCGGCGGCGGGCTGCTGGGACTGGAAACCGCCGGAGCTCTGTCCCGACAGGGAGCATCCGTCTCAGTCGTGGAGGGATTTTCTTCCCTGTTACCGAGACAACTCCCTCCGCGGGCGGGAGCTATTCTGCAACAGCGTCTTGAAACGCAGGGCTTGCAGGTACTCTGCGGCGAATCGGTCCGAGAGCTGGCCGGAGATGAAAGCGTACAAGGAGTTCTGCTGGAAAGCGGGAAACTGCTGCCGTCCGACCTGGTAATCGTAACCGCCGGAGTCCGGCCCAACAGTTATCTGGCCAGGCAGGCCGGCCTGACGGTACACAGGGGCATCATAGTTGATGACCGGATGGTCAGCTCTGATCCGGCGATACTGGCAGCCGGCGATGTGACCGAACACCGCGGGACACTGTACGGAATCTGGCCGGCCGGGTATGCTCAGGGCATGGTGGCCGGCTGCAATGCCGGCGGCGGGAAAGCTGAATTCACCGGCCTGGCCCCATCAACAAGGATCAAAGTGCTTGACGTCGACCTGTTCAGCTGCGGCCAGATTCACCCAGAAGATGCCAGCACCACCCTGCATGAGCATGAATCAGACGGAGTGTATCGGGCATTATTCTGCCGTGACGGACAACTGGTCGGGGCCGTGTTGTACGGCGATACAAAAAATGCGGGATTTTTGAAAGACATTGTCGAAAGTGGCCGGCAGATATCGGAATTCCCGGGACTGGCGGAGCTGTTCCCTCAACTTTGATCGACTGGAAGCGGTGTAACAAGGTATGACTTCTTTAATCGTAATAGGCGTCAGCTCCTGTCTTCTGGGCGAGCATGTCCGGTATGACGGCGGCCACAAACATGACCGTTATATTTCAGACACTCTGGGGCGCTTCTTCAGCTTTGTGCCGGTCTGCCCCGAAGTGGAGTGCGGTCTGCCGGTCCCTCGTGAGGCGATGCGACTGGAGGGTGACCCTGCCGCCCCACGTCTGATGACACGCACAACGCGCATCGACA